>CAXTPX010000139.1:0-6962 GCA_964246005.1 uncultured Burkholderiaceae bacterium
CTGCCGTCGTCGAGGCCGACCAGGTAGACGCGGTTCTCGTAGCTGTTGAGCGTCAGCAGGCGGCCGTCGCATCGATGGCCGATGCTCTCGAGCGCGTCGAGCACCCGCTCCGGTGTCAGGCTCGCGTACGGATGCGGCGTGGACACCCGATCGATCGGGGTATTCTGCGGCCCCCCGACATCCGCCCGCATCGCGCGTTCGAGCGCGAGCGCGTCGGCAAGCTCGTCTGCCTCCGCGTCTTCGTCATGCTCAAGATCTGTCGTCATGTCTGCAGTGTAGTGGGCATGGCCCCGCGAGCCGCCGCTTGAACCCGCCCGGTCGCGCCGGGGTCGCCTGTGCCGCCGGCGCCTACCTCATCTGGGGCGCATTCCCGCTGTACTTCCGCCTGCTGCGCGACGTCCCGGCCTACGAAGTGCTGATGCACCGGATCGTCTGGTCGCTGGTCCTCGTCGGCGCGATCGTGCTGCTGTCCCGACGCTGGGCCTGGATCGGCGCGTTGGCGTCGTCACCGGGCACGGTCGCGCGCTACTTCGCCAGCGCATTGCTCGTCGCGATCAACTGGTTCGTCTACATCTGGGCGGTCCAGAACGGACACGTCGTCGACGCCAGCCTCGGCTACTTCATGACACCGCTCGTCAGCGTGTTGCTCGGGCGGATCGTGTTCGGCGAACGGCCACGGCACGTCCAGTGGATCGCGATCGGGATCGCCGTGGCCGGCGTGCTGTGGCTCGCGGGACTCGCGGGTCGCGTGCCGTGGATCGGCCTCACGCTCGCGTCGACGTTCGGCGGGTACGGCCTCGCGAAGAAGACCGCGCGGCTCGGCGCGCTCGAAGGATTGACGCTCGAGACGGCGTCGTTGTTCCCGATCGCGATCGTGTCGTTGTGGTGGCTCGCCGCGCACGGCCACGACGCGCTGGTGACCGGAAGCCCGGGCACCCGCTGGCTGCTGATCGCGAGCGGTCCGCTGACCGCGCTGCCGTTGCTGCTGTTCGCGAGCGGCGCGCGGCGCATCCCGCTGACGACGCTCGGCCTCCTGCAGTACATCACGCCGACCATGCAACTGCTGCTCGGCGTCGTCGTGTTCGGCGAGGCGTTCGGTGGTGCCTCGTTGTTCGGCTACTCGCTGATCTGGACCGCGCTCGCGCTGTACGCGGGCGAGGGCCTGTGGCGCGCGAAGCAGGCGACCATCGACCGGCCGAATTGAAAACGTCCGCGTCGGACCGAGGCCCGAACGCGGACGCTGTCTGGCTGCCCCTGATTTAGCGGCTGCCTGCACCGGTCGGCGCGCCCGCCGGACGCGGACGACGCGCCGCTGCCGGACGCGCGCTGCCGTGACCGGCCGGCGCGCTGCTGAACGACTTCTTCGCATGCGTCTCGCCGCCGCGCGGCTTCGCGAAGCCGTTCGAGCGTGGCGCGGGTGCGCCGCTGCCCCGATTGGCCCCGGGTCCGCCGCGATTCGCACCACCGCGCAGGATCGGCTCGGCACGAATGCGCGGATCCGGCTCGAAGCCGACGATGACTTCCTTCGGCAGGCTGCGCTTGATCACGCGCTCGATGTCGCGCAACAGGCCGCCCTCGTCGACGCACACCAGCGAGATCGCTTCGCCGGTAGCGCCGGCACGGCCGGTCCGACCGATGCGGTGCACGTAGTCCTCGGCGACGTTCGGCAACTCGTAGTTGACGACGTGCGGCAACTGGTCGATGTCGATGCCGCGCGCGGCGATGTCGGTCGCGACCAGCACCTGCAGCTTGTTCGCCTTGAACTTCGTCAGTGCCGCGGTGCGGGCGCCCTGACTCTTGTTGCCGTGGATCGCCAGCGCGCTGATGCCATCGCCGTCGAGCTGCTCGGCGAGGCGGTTCGCGCCGTGCTTCGTGCGCGTGAAGACCAGCACCTGATGCCAGTTGTTCTCACGGATCAGGTACGTCAGCAGCTGGCGCTTCTTGTCGCGATCGACCGGGTGGACCTTCTGCGCGATCACTTCGACCGTCGAGTTACGTGCAGCGATCTGGATCGTCTTCGGGTGGTCGAGCAGCTTGTCGGCGAGCTGCTTGATGTCGTCGGAGAACGTCGCCGAGAAGAGCAGGTTCTGGCGACGCACGCCGTTGGTCGACGCCGGCATCAGCGCCATCACGCGCTTGATGTCGTGGATGAAGCCCATGTCGAGCATGCGGTCGGCTTCGTCGAGCACGAAGATCTCGACCTTCGAGAAGTCGACGGTGCGTTGCTGATGATGGTCGAGCAGGCGGCCCGGCGTGGCGACCAGGATGTCGACGCCGGCCCGCAGCGCGGCGGCCTGCGGGCCGAAGCCGACACCGCCGAATACGGCGATCGACTTCAGCTTCAGGTGCTTGCCGTAGACGCGCACGCTCGCTTCGACCTGCGCGGCAAGCTCTCGCGTCGGCGTCAGGATCAATGCGCGCAGCGGACGCGCGGCGGTCTGCACCTTGCCGCGACTGTCGACGCGGGTGGCGGGCGCCGGGGCGGGGTTGGCCGTGAGGCGTTCGAGGATCGGCAGCACGAAGCCGGCGGTCTTGCCGGTGCCGGTCTGTGCGCCGGCCAGGAGGTCGCCGCCCGCGAGAACCGCAGGAATGGCTTCCGACTGGATCGGGGTGGGGGTGGTGTATCCGGTGTCCGCGCAAGCGCGTACGAGCGGCTCGGACAAGCCGAGGCTGGAGAATGTCATGATGGGGATCGGTATTGCAGGCCTGTTCCCGCATTGCGCGGGGCCAGTCACAGACGAGCTGGGAGCTGCGGAGTCTGAGTGACGCGTCGATGGGTGAGATGCGACGGCGGCTGGGGACTGGAGCAAAAGCCGCAACCTGCGAGTATACCGGTATTGCAGTGCAGCGTACATGCTGATTCGCAAATGAATTCAGTGGTCTCGTGCGCGCAACCTGGAGAAGAGAATGGTCGAAGCACGTTGGAATGGCAGTCTGATCGCGGCGAGCGACGCCTGCGTGGTCGTCGAGGGCAACCAGTATTTCCCGGCGGATTCCGTCCATCGGGACAACCTGAAGCCGTCGGATCACACGACGGTCTGTCCGTGGAAGGGCACGGCTCATTACTACGACGTCGTGGTCGGTGACCAGGTCAACAGGAATGCCGCGTGGTACTACCCGGCGCCGAAGTCCGCCGCGAGCGAGATCAAGGATTGCATCGCATTCTGGAAAGGCGTCGAGGTCCGCAGCTGATGGGTTTCGGCTGCATCGGTCGTCGACTTCTTGCAGTCACGCTGTTCACGTGTTCGATGCCCGCGGGGGCGCAGGGCTCGGCGGCCCCGCGTTTCGAGGACACCCTCGAACAGCGCTTGCAGGCCTGCGTCGCGTGCCACGGCGAGCGCGGTGGCGGCGTGGCGAACGCGGCGTTTCCACGACTGGCCGCCCAGCCGGCCGCGTACCTCGCCGCGCAGATGAGGGCGTTCCGCGACCGCAAGCGCGTCTACGCGCCGATGAACTACCTGATGGCGCGTCAGACCGACGCGTACTTCACCGAGATTGCCGAGTACTTCGCGGCGCAGGCTCCCGATCGCGCCGTGATCGAGGCGCGGCGTCGCGAAGCCGGTGACGCGCGAACCATCGAGCAGGGGCGGCGGCTGGTCGTCGAAGGGCGACCCGACGCAGGGCTGCCGGCGTGCGTGTCGTGCCATGGCCCCGGGCTGGCCGGCACGTTGCCGTCGATCCCCGCGCTGGCCGGCATGCCGCGCGACTTCCTGATCGAGCAGGTGGGCACGTGGAAGACCGGCGGCCATCGCAGTCCCGAACCGAACTGCATGGCGCAGGTGGCGAAACGGATGAGCGGCGACGACATCGTCGCGGCCGCGAGCTGGCTGTCGCTGCAGCAGGTCGATGGTCGACCTCGCGCGTTGCAGGCGCCGTTGCCGATCGAATGCGGTTCCGAATGACGGCGTTCGCATGAAGGCGCGATGGACCCGGGTCACGGGTCGTTCGGCGATTTTGCTCGGGGCCGTGGTCGCGCTGGCTTGCGCGGCCGCCTGGATCATCTCGTCACGCGGCGATCCGGCTGTGATGCCACCGTCCGCAGAACTCGCATCGAGCATCGCGCGACTGGATCCGGTCGCCCGGGCCGATGCCGTGGAACGGGGTCGCTATCTCGTGCGGGCGGGCGACTGCATCGGCTGTCACCAGACGCGCGGCGGCGAGCCGTACGCGGGTGGCCTCGGGGTGCCGACCGTGTTCGGCACGATCTACACGAGCAACATCACCCCCGATCGAGAGACCGGCATCGGCGGCTGGAGTCCCGACGACTTCTGGCGCGCGCTGCACGAAGGGCGTGGCAAGCAAGGCGAATATCTGTACCCCGCCTTCCCATTTCCCAACTACACGCGCATCACCCGGCCGGATGCCGACGCGATCTTCGCGTACCTGCAGTCGTTGCCACCGGTGCGCCGCGAGAACACCCCGACCGCGTTGCGCTTCCCGTTCGGCATCCGTCCGCTGATGGTCTTCTGGCGTGCGCTGTATTTCCGGCAAGGCGTGTTCGGACCCGACGCGACGCGCGACGCGACCTGGAACCGCGGCGCCTATCTCGCGAGCGGACTCGGGCATTGCGTCGCGTGTCATTCGCCGCGCAACGCGCTCGGCGGAACACGCCAGGCCGACGAACTGTCGGGTGGCCTGATCGCGGTGCAGAACTGGTATGCCCCGTCGCTGACGTCCGATCGCGAGGCCGGTCTCGGCGACTGGCGCGTCGATGAGGTCGTGCGGTTGCTCAAGGACGGGGTGACCGAGCGCTTCGCGGTCTTCGGCCCGATGGCCGAAGTCGTCCACGACAGCACGCAACACCTCGACGAGGGCGACCTGCAGGCGATGGCGACCTACCTCAAGTCATTGCCACCGAAGGCGTCCGACGACGCGCCGGCGATGGAGACCACGGCGTCGATGCGGAGCGACCTGCTGGAGCACGGGGCCCGTGTCTACGGCGACCAGTGCGTCGGCTGTCACCAGGCCGGGGGCGAGGGTGTCGCGCGAGCGTACCCGGCACTGGCGCGGAACCCGGGCGTGATCATGAACTCGACGATCAACTCGATCCGCGTGGTGCTCAACGGTGGCTTCGCGCCCGGCACGGCCACCAACCCGCGCCCCTTCGGCATGCCGCCGTTCGCGCAGAAGCTCAACGACGAGGACATCGCGTCGGTCCTGACCTTCGTGCGCAACAGCTGGGGGAACAAGGCACCGGCCGTGGCCCCCGCCGACGTCCAACGCTATCGGTCGGTGCCTGTCGACGATTGATCGCGGGCGAGGCGAATGCCCGAGAACTGCCAGCGCGTCTGCGGCGGAAAGAAATTGCGATAGCTCGCGCGGACGTGACCGACCGGTGTCGCGCACGAGCCACCGCGCAGCACCATCTGGTTGATCATGAACTTGCCGTTGTACTCGCCGACAGCGCCGTCGGCGGTGCGAAAACCGGGGTAGGGCAGGTAGGCGCTCTGGGTCCACTGCCACACGTCCCCGTACATCCGCGCCTCATCGGACGCCGGCGCCCGCGGATGCACGTGCGTCCCGTCGTACAGATGGGCCGTGTCGAGCGAAGCGCGGTGCTGTTCCGCGACGCACTCCCATTCGGCCTCGGTCGGCAGGCGCACCCCGGCCCAGCGCGCGAACGCCTCGGCTTCGTAATACGACACGTGCGCGACCGGCTCGTCGTGATCGACGGGCTTCGATCCGTTCAGGGTGAAAACCTGCCAGTCGTCGGTTCCGAGGCGCTGCCAGTAGAGGGGCGCCTCCCAGCCTTCGCGCTGGCTCGCGTCCCAGCCGTCCGACAGCCACAGCTCGGGGCGACGATAACCACCATCCTCGATGAAGCGGAGGTACTCGCCGCAATTGACGACCCGCGAAGCGATCGCGAACGGCGCGAGCCACACGCGTTGACGCGGTCGCTCGTTGTCGAACGTGAAGCCGGTGTCGTCGGAGCCGATCTGCGCGATGCCTTCCGGGCGCCCGACGAACGACATCGGCGATGCGGTCGACGAAGGGCGCCCGACTGCTTCGCGATACGCCGGTCGCAGCGGGTTCATCCAGAGATGATGCTTCAGGTCGGTGAGCGTGAGCTCCTGGTGCTGCTGCTCGTGATGCAGGCCGAGCTCGACGACGTCGAGCAGGGCATCCGACAACGGCTGCGCCGACATCAACGCCGCCATCCGCCGGTCGATGTCGTGCCGGTACTCGAGCACGCGCTCGAGCGACGGTCGCGAGATCAACCCGCGCTCGGCCCGAGGATGTCGCCGACCGACACCGACGTAATACGAGTTGAAGAGCACGCGGAAGGCCGGGTCGAACGGCACGTATCGCGCGTCGCCGGCTTCGAGCACGAAGGTCTCGAAGAACCAGGTGAGATGCGCGAGATGCCACTTGACGGGACTGGCGTCGGGCATCGATTGCACCTGGCAGTCCTCGGCCGACAAGCCGTCGACCATCGCGATCGTCAGCGAGCGGACCCGCTTATAGTCTTCCGCCAACCGCGACTGGCGCGGCCGATCGGGGGCGACATCGTTCGACAGCACCGAACTCACGCAGGCTCCGCGACGAAGACCCCGAACCAGTTCCGCGGATCGCGCCAACATCGCAACCTCGGACCCTCTGCGAAGCCGGCCAGGGCGAGCAGTGCGGCGAAGCCCTCGACGGTGTACTTGTGCGAGTACTCGGTCACGATGACCTCGTCCGCGTCGAACTCACGCACCGCGTCGCCGATCCGCACGGACTGACGCCGACGCGAGACGAGCTGCATCTCGATCCGGCCGAAGGTCTCGTCGAACGTCGCGCGATGGTCGAATGCCGCGGGATCGAAGTCCGCATCGAGCAGCCGGTTCGCGACGCGCAGCACGTTGCGATTGAACGCCGCGGTGACGCCGATCGCGTCGTCGTAGGCGGCACGCAGCGTCGCCCGATCCTTGACCAGGTCGATGCCGATCAGGAGCCGTCCTTCAGTACCCGAAGGATGCTGC
>CAXTPX010000140.1:0-6944 GCA_964246005.1 uncultured Burkholderiaceae bacterium
AGGCGTTGAAGCTGAAGCACGGCAAGGGCTTCTTCGTGCCGTCGATGTCGGCGCGCACGGTCGTCTACAAGGGTCTGCTGCTGGCCGACCAGGTCGGCGTCTACTACAAGGACCTCGCCGACCCGCGCACGGTCTCGGCGATCGCGCTCGCGCATCAGCGCTTCTCGACCAACACGTTCCCGAGCTGGGAGCTCGCACATCCGTATCGCATGGTCGCGCACAACGGCGAGATCAACACGGTCAAGGGCAACGTCAACTGGATCAACGCGCGCCAGCAGGCGATCTCGTCGCCGGTATTGGGCCGCGAGCTCGACAAGATCTGGCCGCTGATCTATCCGGGCCAGTCGGACACGGCGTCGTTCGACAACTGTCTCGAAATGCTGGTGATGGGCGGCTACTCGCTCGCGCACGCGATGATGATGATGATCCCCGAGGCGTGGGAGCAGCACACGCTGATGGACGAGAACCGTCGCGCGTTCTACGAGTACCACGCGGCGATGATGGAGCCGTGGGACGGGCCGGCCGCGATCGCGTTCACCGACGGCCGACAGATCGGCGCGACGCTCGATCGGAACGGCCTCCGACCCGCCCGCTATCTCATCACCGACGATGACCTCGTCGTGATGGCGTCCGAGGCCGGCGTGCTGCCGATCCCCGAGTCGCGCATCGTCAAGAAGTGGCGGCTGCAGCCCGGCAAGATGTTTCTGATCGACACCGAGGCCGGTCGCATCATCGACGACACCGAACTCAAGAACTCGCTCGCGAACGCGAAGCCGTATCGCGAATGGATCTGCCGCATCCGCGTCAAGCTCGACGAGCTGCAGGATGCGGTCGACCTGCCGACCGCGAGTGCCGAGGCGGCGGTCGAGACGTCGAGCAGCGCGTCGCTGCTCGATCGGCAGCAGGCGTTCGGCTACACGCAGGAAGACCTGCGGATGCTGATGGCGCCGATGGCCACCGCCGGCGAGGAAGCCACCGGCTCGATGGGCAACGACTCGCCGCTCGCCGTCACGTCCGATCGCGACAAGCCGCTCTACAACTATTTCCGCCAGCTGTTCGCGCAGGTCACGAACCCGCCGATCGATCCGATCCGCGAGCAGATGGTGATGTCGCTCGTTTCGTTCGTCGGGCCGAAGCCGAACCTGCTCGACGTCAACAACATCAATCCGCCGATGCGGCTCGAGGTGTCGCAGCCGCTGCTGGACGTCATCGACATGGCGGTGATCCGCAGCATCGAGAAGCACACGTCGAACAAGTTCAAGAGTCACGAGCTCGACATCTGCTATCCGGTCGCGTGGGGCTGCGACGGCATCGAGGCCCGCCTCGCGTCGCTGTGCGCCGAGGCGGTCGACGCGGTCAAGTCGGGCTTCAACATCCTGATCGTGTCGGATCGCAAGATCGACGCGACGCAGGTCGCCATCCCTGCATTGCTCGCGACGTCCGCGATCCACCAGCACCTCGTGCGGCACGGCCTGCGGACGTCGACCGGCCTCGTCGTCGAGACCGGCTCGGCGCGCGAGGTCCATCACATCGCGGTGCTCGCGGCGTACGGCGCCGAGGCGATCCATCCGTATCTCGCGATGGAGACGCTGGCCGCGATGCATGCGGACCTGCCCGGTGACCTGTCGGCCGCGAAGGCGATCGCGAACTACACGAAGGCGACCGGCAAGGGCCTGATGAAGGTCATGTCCAAGATGGGCATCTCGACTTACATGTCGTACTGCGGCGCGCAGATCTTCGAGGCGGTCGGGCTGTCGCGTTCGCTGGTCGACCAGTACTTCGCCGGCACGGCGTCGAGCATCGAAGGCATCACGGTGTTCGACGTGGCCGAGGAAGCGGTGCGGCTGCATCGACGCGCGTTCGGCGACGACCCGGTGCTCGAGACGATGCTCGACGCGGGCGGCGAGTACGCGTTCCGCACGCGCGGCGAAGCGCACATGTGGACGCCCGACACGATCGCGAAGCTGCAGCACGCGACGCGCGGCGACAGCTACGCGACCTACAAGGAATACGCGACGCTGATCAACGACCAGTCGAAGCGGCTGATGACGCTGCGCGGCCTGTTCGAATTCAGGGTCGATCCAGCCAAGGCGATTCCGATCAGCGAGGTGGAACCCGCACGCGAGATCGTCAAGCGTTTCGTGACCGGCGCGATGTCGCTCGGATCGATCTCGACCGAAGCGCACGCGACGCTCGCGGTGGCGATGAACCGCATCGGGGGCAAGTCGAACACCGGTGAGGGCGGCGAGGATCCGGCGCGCTACGAGAACGAGTTGAAGGGCATCCCGATCAAGGCCGGCTCGACGCTCGCATCGGTGCTGGGGTCGAACGTGATCGTCGCCGACGTGGCGCTGCAGGAAGGCGACTCGCTGCGCTCGAAGATCAAGCAGGTCGCGTCGGGCCGCTTCGGCGTGACGGCGGCGTACCTGACGTCGGCCGACCAGATCCAGATCAAGATGGCGCAGGGCGCGAAGCCCGGCGAAGGCGGCCAGTTGCCGGGCCACAAGGTGTCCGAGTACATCGCCAAGCTGCGCTTCTCGGTGCCGGGCGTGGGCCTCATCTCGCCGCCGCCGCACCACGACATCTACTCGATCGAGGACCTCGCGCAGCTCATCCACGACCTCAAGAACGCCAATCAACGTGCGTCGATCTCCGTCAAGCTGGTCTCGGAAGTCGGCGTCGGCACCGTGGCCGCCGGGGTCGCGAAGGCGAAGGCCGATCACGTGACGATCGCCGGCCACGACGGCGGGACCGGCGCATCGCCGATCTCGTCGATCAAGCACGCCGGCACGCCCTGGGAGCTCGGCCTGTCGGAGACGCAGCAGACGCTCGTGTTGAATCGCCTGCGCGGCCGCATCACCGTGCAGGTCGACGGCCAGATGAAGACCGGACGCGACGTCGTGATCGGCGCGATGCTCGGCGCCGACGAGTTCGGCTTCGCGACCGCGCCGCTGGTCGCCGAGGGCTGCATCATGATGCGGAAGTGCCACCTCAACACGTGTCCGGTCGGCGTCGCGACCCAGGACCCGGTGTTGCGGGCGAAGTTCGCCGGCAAGCCCGAGCACGTCGTCAACTTCTTCTTCTTCGTCGCCGAGGAAGCGCGCGAGATCATGGCGCAACTCGGCATCCGCAGCGTCGACGAGATGATCGGCCGCACCGAACTGCTCGACACGAAGAAGGGCGTCGAGCACTGGAAGGCCCGCAAGCTCGACTTCTCGCGCGTGTTCCATCAGCCGGCGATGCCCGGGGATGTGGCGCGGCGCCGCGTCGAGAGCCAGGATCACGGACTCGATCGCGCGCTCGACCGCAAGCTGATCAAGCGTGCCGAGCCCGCGCTCGAACGTGGCGAGAGCGTCTCGTTCATCACGCCGGTGCGGAACGGCAACCGCACGATCGGCACGATGCTGTCGGGCGAGGTCGCGCGTCGCTACGGACATGCGGGGCTGCCCGACGACACGATCCACGTGCAGTGCAACGGCGTCGCGGGCCAGAGCTTCGGCGCGTTCCTCGCGCACGGCATCACGCTGGATCTGGTCGGCGATGCGAACGACTACGTCGGCAAGGGACTGTCCGGCGGTCGCATCGTCGTGCGTTCGCCGAACGACTTCCGCGGCTTCGGACCCGATCACATCATCGCGGGCAACACGGTCCTCTACGGAGCGATCGCCGGCGAGGCGTACTTCAACGGCGTCGCCGGCGAACGCTTCGCGGTGCGCAACTCGGGCGCCACGGCGGTCGTCGAAGGGGTGGGCGACCACGGCTGCGAATACATGACCGGCGGCACGGTCGTCGTGCTCGGCCAGACCGGTCGCAACTTCGCGGCCGGCATGTCGGGCGGCGTCGCCTACGTGCTCGACGAGGACGGCGACTTCCACAAGCGCTGCAACACGTCGATGGTCGATCTCGAGAAGGTCGATCGTATCGGGTCGACCGGCGGAAGCGAGGCGGCACGTCACCTCGGTCGGGTCGACGAGGAGCTGTTGCGCGACCTGGTCGAGAAGCACTTCCGCTACACCGGCTCGTTCCGTGCGCGCGAGGTGCTCGCGAAGTGGGACGACATGTGCGACCAGTTCGTCCGCGTGATGCCGTCCGAGTACCGGCGCGTGCTGAAGTCGATGAACGCGGCAGACGCGGCGGTCGCGGAGGTGCAGTCGGTGAAGGTCGCGGCGTGAGGCCCTGTCACTACCTTCCCTGTCACCCCGGCGAGGGCCGGGGCGCCATCGACGGGAAGCGCGCTTCCCGTCGTCCCCGCGCGGGCGGGGATCCAGTGTCGTTCATCGCTTGATCAAGCCCCGGCCTTCGCCGGAGCGACTCGGTCGGATCCAAAGGAAACACACGCAACGCTATGGGCAAGATCACCGGCTTCCTCGAGTTCCAGCGTCTGTCCGAAACGGCCGAAGCGCCGGAGGCGCGCCTGCATCACTTCAGGGAGTTCGTCGGCCATCTGAGCGATGGCGAGGCGAAGCAGCAGGGCGCGCGATGCATGGACTGCGGCATCCCGTTCTGCCAGAGCGGCTGCCCGGTCAACAACATCATTCCGGACTGGAACGACCTGGTCTATCGCGGCGGCTGGAAGGACGCGATCGACGTGCTGCACTCGACCAACAACTTCCCCGAGTTCACCGGTCGTGTCTGTCCCGCGCCGTGCGAAGCCGCGTGCGTGCTCAACATCAACAACGACGCGGTCGGCATCAAGTCGATCGAGCACGCGATCATCGACAAGGCCTGGGAGATGGGCTGGGTGCAGCCGCTCCCGCCGGCTGTCCGTACCGGCAAGAAGGTCGCTGTCGTCGGATCGGGTCCTGCGGGTCTCGCGGTCGCGCAACAGCTCGCGCGCGTCGGTCATGCGGTCACGGTCTTCGAGAAGAACGATCGCATCGGTGGGCTCCTGCGTTACGGCATTCCCGACTTCAAGATGGAGAAGTCGCACATCGACCGACGGATCGAACAGATGGTCGAGGAAGGCGTGACGTTCCTGACCAGCGTGCGGGTCGGCGGCGCCGGCGAGAGCGGCGACTCGATCAGCGTCGAACAGCTGCGCAGCGACTTCGACGCGATCGTGCTCGCGGGCGGCGCCGAGACGCCGCGCAACCTCGCCGTGCCGGGCCGAGAGCTTGCGGGCGTGCACTTCGCGATGGACTTCCTGCCGTCGCAGAACAAGATCGTCGCGGGGGACCGCATCAAGGGCCAGATCAGCGCGGAAGGCAAGCACGTGCTCGTCATCGGCGGCGGCGACACCGGCAGCGACTGCGTCGGCACCAGCAACCGGCAGGGCGCGGCGTCGGTCACGCAGATCGAACTGTTGCCGCAGCCGCCCGCAGAGGAGAATCGTCCGCTGACATGGCCGTACTGGCCGCTGAAGATGCGCACGTCGTCGTCGCACGAGGAGGGTGTCGGGCGCGACTGGTCGATCGTGACGAAGGCGTTCAAGGCCGGTGCCGGCGCCGACGAGGATCGCGTGACGGCGGTCGTCGCGGTCCGCGTCGAATGGAAGAAGGACGAAGTCACCGGCGCGACGAAGATGGTCGAGATGGAGGGCACCGAGTTCGAGATCCCTGCCGACCTCGTGCTGTTCGCGATGGGCTTCACCGGGCCGGTCACTGCGGGCCTGGTCGAAGGCCTGGGACTGCAGGTCGACCAGCGCGGCAACGTCGCGGCGCCGACCGAGGGCGACAACAGCTATCGCACGTCGGACGCGCAGGTCTTCGCGGCCGGCGACATGCGACGCGGTCAGTCGCTGGTGGTCTGGGCGATCCGCGAAGGGCGGCAATGCGCCCGCTCGGTCGACCAGTACCTGATGGGGTCGTCGACGCTACCCCGTTGATGCGATCGCTGTCGATCGTGGAGCGGCCGATGGATCCGGTGACCACCACCGGGGAGCCCGCGGCATCGGCCCGGACCGGAGCCGCGGACGGCATCGAGCAGGCCCGGGAGATCGCCTCGACCATCCGGGCGCAGGTCGACGCCGGGGCCGTCGACGACGCGCTCGCACTGGCAGCCCACGAGCTGCCTGCGACCGAAGGGCTGGCGCGTGCCATGGTCCAGCACGCCTACGCGATGGCGCTCGGCTCGGCCGGACGTCCGATCGATGCGTTGCGGGCTGCCGCGGCCTCGCACGAAGGCTTTCGCATCGCCGGTTCACGGACGGGCGAGCTCGATGCGTTGCTCGCGATCGGCTCCGTGATGCGGATGGCGGGCGACCTCGCGTCGGCGATGGAGACGTTCGAGGAGGCCGAAGGCCTTGCCCGCGACCTCGAAGACGACGGCCGCCTGGCCATGGTGCTGCGGCAGTTCGGGGTGTGCTGCTCGCTGCTCGGTCGCCATCGACAGGCGTTGTCGAGCCTGCAGGAAGCCGACGACCTGCACGCGGCGAGTCCGCTCGATCGCGAGCATCTCAACACGCGGCTGTCCCTCTACAACGCACACAACCGCAGTTCGACCGCGTTGCCGGCCGACGCGCCGGAGCGACACGAAGCGCTCGTCGCGCACCTGTCGCTGTGGCTCGGCCTCGCGGCGGACGCCGCGCGTCTCGGCCAGACGCGGACGGAGCTGATGGCGCTCGGCAACCACGCGATCACGCTGCACGACTGCGGTCGGCATCGCGAGGCGCTGGACGCGCTGTCGGCGCTGCTGCCGCGCTATCAACGGCACGGCATGGTCCCGAACACGGCCATCTGCTGGTTCGAGATGGGCCGTGCGCAGGAATCGCTCGGCGACTTCGGTGCGGCGCGCGCGCATTACACCGAGGCGATCGAGCGCTTCGATCGCGGCGGGCAGAACGTCGACCTGCGCGATGCGCTCGAAGGCCTCGCGAACGTCGAGGAAGCGATGGGCAACCATCGCGAAGCGCTGGCAGCCTTGCGCCGCGTGCGGGCGATCGAGGCGGATAGCGACAAGGAAGCGGCGCATCGCAGTGCGGCCCAACGCGAGTTGCGCATCGAGCT
>CAXTPX010000141.1:0-6933 GCA_964246005.1 uncultured Burkholderiaceae bacterium
GGAACGACAAGCGGGGTCCGTCGTTCCCGCGCAGGCGGGAACCCGGTGTCGTCGATGGTCTGCACGGCGTTCGAATTGTCGACACAATGACCACAATGTCGACGCCCGCAACGACCGACCCGCACTTCTCCGCCGCCATCCAGCGCCGCGACGCCGCGCTCGACTGGCGCGAGCAGGAGACGCTGCTGATGCGCGAGGTCATGAAGCTGATCGGGCGAAGCCTCGCGCCCGATCGGGTCCTGCGCGAGATGCTGCACCTGATGTCCGAACTGCTCGGCCTCAACCGCGGACGCATCGTGCTGGCCGATCGCGTGGCGGGCAAGACGCCGGTCAGCTGCACGGTCCACTACGCGTATGGCCTCACGCGTGCCGAAATGGCCCGTGGCCAGTACGCCGCCGGCGAAGGCATCACCGGCCGGGTCCTCGCCACGGGCGGCGCGATGATCATCCAGGACATCGATGCCGAGCCGCTGTTCCTCGGTCGCATGGTCGAACGCGCCAACCTGCCGCCCGAGACGGTCGCCTTCATTGCGGTGCCGGTGATGGACGAGCGGCGGGTCGCCGGCGTCCTCGCCTGTCATCGCATCCGCTCGCGCGTGCGGCCGCTGGCCGACGACCTCGCGATGCTGCGCATCCTCGCCACCATCGCCGGCCAGATCCTCCAACTCGCCAATGCGGTCGAGAAGCGCACCGCGGCGCTCGAAGAACGCAACCGGCTGCTCGAACAATCGATCGCCCACGCGACGCGGCGCTTCGGCATCATTGGCGACGCGCCGGTGCTCCAGCACGCGTTCATGCAATGCGAACGCGTCGCGAGCACGTCGGCCACCGTGTTGCTGCTGGGCGATTCCGGAACCGGCAAGGAACTGTTCGCGCGCGCACTCCATCAACTGAGCGAGCGACGCGACAGGCCCTTCATCAAGGTCAACTGCGCCGCGATTCCCGAGAGCCTGTTCGAGTCGGAGCTGTTCGGTCACGAGCGCGGCGCCTTCACGGGTGCGTTCGACGCGCGGGCGGGCTGGTTCGAGCGCGCCGACGGCGGCACCATCTTTCTCGACGAGGTCGGCGAGGTACCGCTCGCCGCGCAGTCGAAGCTGCTGCGCGCGCTGCAGGAGTCGGTGATCGTGCGGCTGGGCGGCAAGCGCGAGACCGCCATCGACGTGCGGGTGGTGGCTGCGACCCACCGCGACCTCGACGCCGCGATCATCGACGGCACCTTTCGCGCAGACCTCTTCTATCGACTCAACGTCATTCCGATCCGCCTGCCGACGCTGGCGGAGCGGCCGGGCGACGTCGCATTGCTCGCCGTTCACTTCGCGAGTCGCGCGGCACAGACCCATCACCGCGCCGTCCAGCTGTCGACCGATGCACTGACGCGGCTGGAGGCGTACGACTGGCCGGGCAACATCCGCGAACTCGGCAACGCGATCGAACGACTCGTGCTGCTGTCGGCGGGTCCGGTGGTCTCCGGTGAAGAAGTCGATGCGGTACTGGCGCCCTCGGCGTCGGCGAGCAAGGCACGAGCGGAACGCATGCGACGTTCCGCTCATGCGAGCGATCGTGTCGATGGTCGATCGATCGAGGGTTTCGAGGACCGGGCGCTCGAAGGCGCCGCACCGCTGGTCCGCGACTACCGCTCGCACCAGTCGCACGAACGAACGGCCTTGCTGGCGGCGCTGTCGCGCGCCGGCGGCAACAAGTCGCGGGCCGCGCAGGCGCTCGGGCTGACCGCGCGCCAGTTCGCCTATCGACTGAACAAACTCGGCGAAGCGACCGACTAGCGACAGATTGTCGACATTGCGCGTGGGACATCGCCGTGCCGCGCCCGTATCTCGACTTGGCGCGGCATGGCACAGCGCTTGCAATGAAGAGACGTCACGCGACGACGCCGTCGTCGCGATCAACGAGCGGAGTCCGCATGTCCCTGGTCAGCGAAGCACCGGTCGACGAGACCAACACCGTCAAAGCCTATCTGCGCCCGATCGATCGCGATGGGCTCGCGAGGTTTGCCGAGGCCGGTTGCGCCAACCCGGCGAAGCGCGGGACGAACAAGGTCCACACCGTGATGGAAGGGCAGTACCGATCGCTGTCGTACGTCGGCAACCATCAGCCGGTCGTGGTCGACGAGCCGCTCCATCTCTTCGGCGAGGACACGGCGCCCGCGCCCGGCGAGATCGTTCTCGCGGCGCTGGGGGGTTGCCTCGCGGTCGGGATCACGGCCGTCGCGACGGCACGCCGTGTCGCGTTGTCGAAGCTCGAGTTGTTCGTCGAAGGCGACATCGGCAACCCGGCGGCCTGGGGCGCCGGCGGCGCGGAGATGGAACCGTCGATGATGGGGTTCCAGGCGATCCGCGTGCGCGTCGTCATCGAAGGGGATGCGGCGCGCGACGCGCTCGACGCGATCGTGCGACATGCCAATTTCTACTCGCCGGTCGCGAACTCGATGCGCAATCCGATTCCGTTCGAGATCGCGCTGCAGGACTGAGCGTCGGTCGACATCCGATCATGACCGTCCTCGAAGCTGTCGAGTCTCCGCTCGCCGGGTCGTCGCCGCGAGTCGATCCCGTCGTTGATCAGACTGCGTCGCGTGACGCGATGATCGCTCGCGTCCGCGCGATCGCGCAGGGTCCGCTCGCGCGCGATGCGGAGCGCATCGATCGCGAGGGTCACTATCCGCTCGACATCCTGCAGTCCCTCGGTCGCGACGGTGCCCTTGCCGCACATCTCGATCGCAACGGCACCGACTTCGTCGGGGCGATCCGGGCGATGACCGAGGCGGGCCGCGTGTGCGGGTCGACCGCGTTCATGATGTGGTGCCACGATGTCTGCGGGCTCTACATGGAGCAGTCGGGCAATCCGGCGCTGTCCGGTACGCGACTCGACGATCACGCGAACGGCCGGACGATGGGCGGTACCGGCATGTCGAATCCGATGAAGACCTTCGCCCGCATCGAAGCGATGCTGTTGAAGGCGCGTCGTGCGTCGGGTGGCTACGTCGTGTCGGGAACGCTGCCGTGGGTCAGCCACATCGCGAGCGATCATTACCTCGGCGCGGTCGCTGCGATCGTCGATGACCGCGGCGCTGACGGACCCGAGCGCGAGGTGATGTTCCTGCTCGACTGCGATGCGCCCGGTGTCGAACTGAAGCACTGCCCGACGTTCTCCGCGATGGAGGGCACGAGTACCTGGTCGGTGCGGCTCACTGATGTCTTCATCGATGCGGACCATGTCATCGCCGATCCGGTACGGCCGTTCATCGGTCGCATCCGTGCGGCCTTCATCCTGCTGCAGACCGGCATGGGACTCGGCGTCGCGCAAGGCAGCATCGACTCGATGTGGCAGGTCGAGGACCAGCTCGGCCACGTCAACGAGTATCTCGACGACCGGCCGTTCGCGCTGCAGGCCGAGCTCGACGACCTGACGACCCGCATCGAGACACTGGCCCTGACGCCTTACGCGACCGGCAACGACTACCTGGTCGACGTGCTCGACGTGCGGGCCCATGCGTCGGAGCTCGCGTTGCGCGCCGCGCAGTCGGCACTGCTCCATCACGGCGCCCGGGGTTACCTGATGAGCGCAGCGCCGCAGCGTCGGGTGCGCGAGTCGCACTTCGTCGCGATCGTCACGCCGGCGATCAAGCATCTGCGAAAAGAGATGGCGCGCCTGATGACGCAGCCGACACCTGCGCCGGCGTGAGTGCCGTCCTGTCCGCGATGCTCGAAGACCGGCCGTGGCGTCAGTTCATCTGCCGCGCGTGCGGCTACATCTACGACGAGAAGGACGGTGACCCGGACGGCGGTCTGGCGCCGGGCACGCGCTACGACGACATCCCGGACGACTGGGCGTGTCCGTTGTGCGGCGTGTCGAAGCTCGACTTCGATCCGTACGACGGTCCGTCGACCGGCCCGGTCTCTTCACGCGCCGTCGCCGGAGTGCCTTCCGCATCGCGCGGTCGGAAGGGCGTGGTGATCGTCGGCGGCGGGCTCGCCGGCTGGTCTGCGGCGCGCGCACTGCGGATGAAGGATCGCGACGTCCCGATCACGCTCGTCGCGTCCGACACGGCGGATGTCTATCCGAAGCCCGCGTTGTCGCTCGCGTTCGGCAATGGCAAGACGACGAGCGACCTGATCGCGGGCTTCGGCGCCGACGTCGCCGACGACCTGTCGGTGAGGCTCGTCCCCCGGGCGTTCGCGACCGCGATCGACGCACCGCGGAAGCGGCTGCGGACGACGCGCGGCACGTTCGAATACGACTCGCTCGTGCTCGCGGTCGGCGCGCGGCCGCTCGAGTCGGCGACGCTCCCGGCCGATCTCTGCTGGCGCATCAATGCGCTCGACACGTGGTCGAAGCTGCAGGCGGTGCTCGCCCGCGGCGCCACGCGGGTCGCCGTCATCGGCGCCGGCTTGGTCGGGTGTGAACTGGCCGATGACCTCGCCCATGCGGGACATTCGGTCACGGTGCTCGACCCGGCTTCGCGGCCGCTCGCCGCGTGGGCCTCGCTCGAAGAGTCGCAACGTCTCGTCGACGGATGGGGCCGACTCGGCGTGCGCTTCGTGCCGTCGAGCGTGATCGCCCGCGTCGAGCGCCGGTCGATCGCCGGTCGGAGCATCGTCGTGATCCATTGCCACGACGGCGAGTTCCACGACGCGGACGTCGTCGTCGCTGCGATCGGTCTCGGCATCGATGCGCGCCTCGCGCGGACCGCCGGACTCGCCGTCGATACCGGCATCGCGGTCGACGAGCGGACGCTCGCGACCAGCGTGCCGTCGATCTACGCGACCGGCGACTGCGTGTCGATCCACGGTCGGCCCTGCCGCTTCATCGAACCGATCGCCGCGCAGGCCGAAGCGATCGCGGCGGCGATCCTCGGACACGCCGTCGAGGAGCGGACGTTCAAGGCGCCGCTCGTGCGGTTGAAGACGCGCAGCGCGCCGATGACCTTGACGGTTCGGCGCTGAACGAAGCCGAAGCGTTCAGACCTGGACGGTCACCCGCATGAACGTCGCGGGTATCGTCGCCCCGCCGTCGGTCGCGGCGTTGAACGTTCGTGCGAGCGTCAACAGTTGCTCGTGCAACTCTTCGACCCGGCCCTCCTTCGCGGCCGCGTCGTAGGCATTCATCGTCGGGCCGTAGTAGTGGCGGAAGGTGTCGATGACCTCATCCGGTCCCATGTCCGACGACTGGAACAGCCACGTGTCGCGGACCATCGTGATGCGGTCGGCCGGGATACCGGCGCGTCCGAAGCGTTCGACGATGTGCGACTCGACGCCCCACGTCATCGGGCTGACGAAGCCTTCGGGCGGGGGCGGCGTGAACGCGGCGCTGATCTTCAGCACCTGCGAGACGAACGATGTCGGATCGTTCGGGATCCAGTTGCCCATGACGACGCGGCCGCCGGGTCGCGTGACGCGCACCATCTCGCGCGCGACATCGAACGGGCGCGGCGCGAACATCGCGCCGAACACGGAAAGCGTCAGGTCGAAGCGGTCGTCGGCGACGCCTTCGAGCGCACAGGCATCCCCTTCCCGGAAGCTCAGGTTCGTCAGGCCCAGTGCTCGCGCCCGCGCGTTGCCGGCATCGACCAGGTTGCGCGCGATGTCGATGCCGACCGTCTGGATGCCGAGTTGCGCGAGCGGGACTGCGGTCGTGCCGTCGCCACTGCCGAGGTCGAGCGCGTCGATCGGCGGGTGAACGTCGAGCGAGCGGACGAAGCCCTCGCCTGCCGTCCGCATCTGGCGGGCGATGCGGGTGAAGTCACCTTTTTCCCAAAGTGCCTGGTTCGGATTCATGGGCGTCTCCCCGTCATGGGCGGCAGACCGGGAAGATCCGTCGCACGATGGACAGGTTGCGAGTAACCCATCCTTGCGGACCGCATCATAACGGTCGAGCGGGAAGGATCGGGCCACCCTCGGCGTGAATATGACCTTGACACGAGCCGCAGATCGGGGCGGCTCGTCCGGCTTACGTCATGCTCCACCCATGACTGACGTTGAGCGACTGTCCCGTCAGCGCGTTGGTCGGGAAGGCGGCGAAGAGCAGTGCCACCTCGGCGACGTCGGCCACCGTCGTGAACTCGCCGTCGACCGTGTTCTTCAGCATCACTTTCTTCACGACGTCGTCCTCGCTGATGCCGAACTTCTCGGCCTGCTCGGGGATCTGCTTCTGCACGAGCGGTGTCAACACGAAGCCGGGACAGATGACGTTCGCGCGGACGTTGTGCTCGGCGCCTTCCTTCGCGACCGTCTTGGCGAGCCCCATCAAGCCGTGCTTGGCCGTCACGTACGGCGCCTTCAACAGCGATGCTTCCTTCGAATGCACCGAACCCATGTAGATCACGCTGCCGCCCTTGCCGGACGCGTACATGTGCTTCAGGCACGCGCGCGTCGTGAGGAAGGCGCCATCGAGATGGATCGCCAGCATCTTCTTCCACTCGGCGTACGTGAACTCCTCGACCGGGTGGACGATCTGGATGCCGGCATTGGAGACGAGGATGTCGACGCCGCCCAGTTGCGCGATGGTCGCCTCGACTGCAGCGTCGACCTGCCCTTCGTCGGTGACGTCGCACGCGAGGCCGATCGCACGGCCGCCGCTGGCAACGATGTCCGCTGCGGCGGACATCGCCGCGTCGCGGTTCATGTCGGCGATCGCGACCGCCGCACCTTCGCGCGCGTAGCGCTCGACGATCGCCTTGCCGATGCCGCTCGCGGCGCCGGTGACGAACGCGACCTTGTCCTGCAGGAGCATGCGATTCCCTTCGTTGACTACAACAGCTTGTCGAGCGTGATCGGCAGGTCGCGCACCCGTTTGCCGCACGCGTTGTAGACCGCGTTGGCCACGGCCGCGCCGACACCGGTGATGCCGTTCTCGCCCACGCCATGGGCGCCCATAGGCGTGTGCGGGTCGGGGATGTCGGTCCACATCACGTCGATCTGC
>CAXTPX010000142.1:0-6911 GCA_964246005.1 uncultured Burkholderiaceae bacterium
ACGAGGCCTACTACCTCTACCGGCCCGAGAACGAGCGCGACTACGGGCAGGAGGCGATCGAGATCCTGCTGCAGGTGATGGAGAACCAGCGCGACGACCTCGTCGTCATCGTCGCGGGCTACGAGGACCGCATGGCGACGTTCTTCCGCTCGAACCCCGGTCTCAGCTCGCGCATCGCACACCACCTCGCGTTCCCCGATTACCAGCGCGACGAGCTGCTCCAGATCGGCGACCGCATGCTCGACGGACTGGGCTACCGCTTCGGCGACGGTGCACGCGACGCGTTCGACGACTATCTCGGGCGGCGCATCGTGCAGCCGCACTTCGCGAACGCGCGCAGCGTCCGCAACGCGCTCGATCGGGCCCGCCTGCGTCAGGCGAGCCGCCTGTTCGCGGACCGCGATCGGCCGTTGAGCCGCGACGACCTGACGACGATCGCATCGGCCGACATTCGCGGGAGCCGGTTGTTCGCCGCGGATGGTGACGCGTCGACCGACGCGCGCGCCGCGCCCTGAAGCCGTCATGCCGCTCAGCCAACGCTCGACGCTGGTCCGCTACCTGATCGAGGAGCGTCGTCGCTTCCCGAACGCGAGCGGTGAACTCAACGGCTTGCTGCTCGATGTCTCGGTCGCATGCAAGGCGATCGCCCGCATCGTCGCGTTCGGCGAACTGTCGGACTCGTTGGACCCCGGTGTCAGGGCCGCAGCGGTCGAGACCGGCATCAACGTGCAGGGCGAGGCGCAGAAGCGGCTCGACGTGGTCAGCAACGAGATCTTCCTGCGCCTGAACGAGTGGAACGGCCATCTCGCCGGCATGGTGTCCGAAGAGATGGAGCTGCCGCACCAGATCCCGTCCGCCTATCCTCGCGGCAAGTACCTGCTGCTGTTCGATCCGCTCGACGGGTCGAGCAACATCGACGTCAACCTCACGATCGGGAGCGTCTTCTCGATCCTGCGCGCGCCGCAGGCGGTGATCGACTCGGGTCGCGACGTGTGCGAAGCCGACTTCCTGCAGCCGGGCGCGTCGCAGGTCGCCGCAGGCTACGCGCTTTACGGCCCGACGACGATGCTGGTGCTGACCGTCGGCAACGGTGTCGCCGGCTTCACGCTGAATCCGAACCTCGGCGAGTTCGTGCTGACCCACCGGGACATCCGCGTGCCCGACGACACGCACGAGTTCGCGATCAACAGCTCGAACAGTCGCTTCTGGGAGCCGCCCGTCAAGCGCTACGTGGACGAGTGCCTGGCCGGTCGCGCGGGGCCGCGTGCCAAGGACTTCAACATGCGCTGGATCGCATCGATGGTGGCCGATGCGCATCGCATCCTGATGCGCGGCGGCGTGTTCCTGTACCCGCGCGACACGAAGGATCCGTCGAAGCACGGACGCCTGCGTCTGCTGTACGAAGCGAACCCGATCGCGTTCCTGATGGAGCAGGCCGGCGCCCGCGCGAGCACCGGACGCCAGGCGATGCTGGGGGTCGTGCCGACGTCGTTGCACCAGCGCGTCGGCGTCATCTTCGGTTCGAAGAACGAGGTCGATCGCATCGAGCGCTATCACCACGACCCGCTGGCGCACGGGACGCACAACCCGTTGTTCGCGGAGCGCGGGCTGTTCCGCACCTGACGCAGAGAGCTTCCATGTCCGAGCGCCATCCCATCATCGCCATCACCGGCTCGTCGGGCGCCGGCACCACGTCGGTCACGCGGACGTTCGAGCAGATCTTCCGGCGGGAGAACGTCAAGGCCGCGATCATCGAAGGCGACAGCTTCCATCGCTTCGACCGCATGGAGATGAAGGCGAAGCAGGCCGAGGCCGAGCAGAACGGCGACCAGCACTTCAGCCACTTCGGCCCCGAGAACAACCTGTTCGCGGAACTCGAAGGCCTGTTCCGCAGCTATGCCGAGTCGGGCACCGGGAGGACGCGCAAGTACCTGCACGATCCGGGCGAGGCGGCGCCGTACAAGCAGCAGCCGGGCACGTTCACGCCGTGGGAGGACGTGCCGCCCGACACCGACCTGCTGTTCTACGAGGGACTGCACGGCGCGGTCGTCACGCCCGAGGTGGACATCGCGCGGCTGCCGGACCTGCTGGTCGGCGTGGTGCCGGTCGTCAACCTCGAGTGGATCCAGAAGCTGTGGCGTGACAAGTCGAAGCGCGGCTACTCGACCGAGGCGGTGACCGACACCATCCTGCGTCGCATGCCCGACTACGTGAACTTCATCTGCCCGCAGTTCGCGTACACCCACGTGAACTTCCAGCGCGTGCCGTGCGTGGACACGAGCAACCCGTTCATCGCGCGCGACATCCCGTCGGCCGACGAGAGCTTCGTCGTGATCCGCTTCGCGAAGCCGAAGGGCATCGACTTCCAGTACCTGCTCGACATGATCCACGACTCGTTCATGTCGCGCGCCAACACGATCGTCGTGCCGGGCGGCAAGATGGAACTCGCGATGCAGCTGATCTTCACGCCGTTCATCTGGCGAATGATGGAGCGGCGCCAGCGCGCCTTCGGGGCGTTGTAGGCTTCCTCGATGCTGCGCGCGTTGATCTGGGATGTCGACGGCACTCTGGCCGAGACCGAACGCGACGGACACCGGGTCGCGTTCAACCGCGCGTTTGAGGACGCCGGATTGTCGTGGCGCTGGGACGTCGAGACGTATGGACGGTTGCTGCGGATCGCCGGTGGTCGAGAGCGGCTCTTGCACGATATGGGGGACCACCCCGATGCCCCGCCGTCCGCGGCCGCACGCGAGGGTCTCGCGCACACGCTGCATCAGCGAAAGAACGCGTTGTACGCGTCGATCGTCGAGGAGGGTCACATCGCGCTGCGGCCCGGCGTGGAACGACTGATCGACGCTTCCAGGCGCGAAGGGATCGCGCTCGCGGTTGCAACGACCACCTCGCGCGCCAACGTGGTCTCGCTGCTGACCGCGAGTCTCGGCGAGCGCGGACTGGCCGCATTCGATTGCATCGCCGGTGCCGAAGATGCACCCTCGAAGAAACCCGACCCGCTGGTCTACCGCATCGCGCTCGACCGTCTGGGGATCGACGCAAGCGAAGCGATCGCAATCGAGGACTCGCCGAACGGTCTCGACGCCGCATGCGCCGCCGGCATCGCGACGTTGTTGACGCGCAGCGATTTCTTTCGAAGCGCGACGTTCGACGGTGCGGCGGCGTGCTGCGACGACCTGGACTCGTGTGTTCGATGGTCCGGGGGAGAAGCGCCGCGGGTGGACCTCGATGTACTGAGAACGATCCTGGCCGAGGCGCACGCCACCCGTTGACCGTCGTTCACGAACGCGGTCCAGGGTCGTTGCTGTTCTGCGTTCCAACCCAACGACGCTGGATTCCCGCTTTCGCGGGAATGACGATGCCCCTGCCGACCCGGAACACCAAGCAGGTATTCGTCGTTCCCGCGAACGCGGCCAGCGTCGTCGATCCTTCGACCAGACCTCAAACTGCCTTCGCTTCCGCCGCCGCCAGTCCCGTGAACACCGGCCCCGCCACATCCTTCGCATCGAACCCACGATTCACGTCCAGCCCCGTGATGTGCCAGTCGTGCGCCGGCAGGCGGATCGGATGCACGACGCGCTCGTACGAACGCATCGGCCACAACACGCCGTCGCGGCGCTGGTGGTCGTAGGTATCGACCTCGGCGACGGCACCCTGCGTGTTGCCGGTTCCCTCGAGCGTGAAGCGCATGCGACGGGTGACGTCGTCGTCGCGATCGATGCACAGCGCGACGCGGTCGACCATCGACCGGCCGAGGCCCGGCTTCAGCCAGACCTCGACGACGTCGCACAGGCGACCATCCACGCGCTCGGTGCCGGCCGATCGCATCGCGAGTCCACGGTCGACGACCCACAGCGGACCGAGCAGGAAGAGGCCGTAGCCTTCGGCGACCAGCGCCGCCGCATCGAGCGTCGCCGCGTCTTCGCTCGGCACGCCGTTGCGCCAGACCGCGATCTTCGCGCCTCGCCCCTGCGCCTCGTCGCCTCGGCGCCAGACCACCTGCTTGTTGCCCGCCGGACCAGTGTAGGCCTGCGCGTTGATGCCCTGCGACGGGATCAGTCGTTCTTGCGAACTGCCGCGGTAACCCGCGTCGACCACGTCGGGCTGGATCTTGCCGACGAACGGCCGCCACTGGCCGGCATAGGCGACGCTGATGTCCGAGAGGCGGCGATACGACTCGAGCCCGTGCGCATCGGCGCTCTCGTGCAGGCGGACCGTCGCGGTCTTGTCGTTGGTCGGCGCGGGCGCCTTCGGTCCGAGCGGCAGCGGCGACGTGCAGGCGGCGAGCCACGGCAGCGTGGCGCCGAGAAACAGGCGGCGGGTGATGGGCATCAGGCGGGAAGTGGTTGGTCGATCAGCGCGAGCGTCTCTGCCGACCAGGTATCGCGAAGCGCGGCCCGAGCGGTGCCTCGTCTCGCCACGCGGCGACGAGCAGCATCAGCAGGCCCACGTGGAACGCAGCGGATGCCGGCACGATCGACGACAACTGCCAGATCATCGTCGTCGCGCCCGTGACGAGCCAAGCGCCGACCACGTACGACGAAGCGATGCGCATCGTGACCGGGCGCGCGAAGCGCCATGCGAGCACGCCGATCGCAGCCGCGACGAGCAGCGTCTTGATGGCAGCCATTCCACGTAACAGTGTTACGAGATCGGGTTCGAAGCGCGACGGAGCGGACGGGTCCGCCAGTTGCGATGCGATCGCGATGGCGGCGATGCAGCCGACGAGAAGCCAGACCCGCGGCGCGGCGAGCGAAGCTGGACGCGCGGTCGCTGTCGTGTGCACGGCACGCGCCGGCTGTCGGGGGATCGACAGGGTCATCTCGGGCTCCTTCAGGGAACCACGGTCGCGATCGTGATCGCGAGGTCGCTCGTTCCCGGCGCGACCGGTTGGCTCTCGCCGGCGAGGTCACCCGACTGCGAGATCGCATTGCCGCTCTTCGACACGCGCGCCGCGACCACGACCTGTTTCAGGTCGGAGATCTTCATCGTCGGCGTCATCGCCATGCTGTCGTCGAGCCTGAAGCGGAGCGGCAGGTCCTTGACGGTCGCGCGGAACACGGCGAGCGGCATGCGACCGCCTTCGGGTCGCGCGAGCACGAATACCGTGTCGGTCGGTGCGGCTCGCGCCGCGACCGCCGGGGCGAGCGTGACGATACCGGTCAGCGCTTCACGGCCGCTCGCGGCCGTTGCTGCCGGGGGCGCGGCCGGCTGGGCGACCGCCGCGACCTTCGGCGACACCGGCAGCCCGCCGCGTCGACGTGCTTCGTCGATGTTGGCGACGACCTGCTGATGGAACTCGCCCTCCGGTGGCAGCGCGTCGGCGATCTTCTGCCACTGCGCGACGGCGGTCGCATAGTCGCCGCGATCGAACGCGATCGTGCCCGCGAGCGCGAGGGCTTTCGGTTGCGACGGGTCGATCGCCAGGGCACGCTCGAGCAGCGCCGTCGATTCGGCGTTCGCCTTGCCGCCATTGGCCGCGGCCGTCGCGTCCGACCAGTCGGCGATCAACGCAGCATTCCTCGGTTGCAACTCCACCGCGCGCCGGTACGCGGGAAGCGCGTCGCGGTACCGCATGAGCACGGTGTAAGAGCGGGCCAGCATCGTCCACCCTTCCGCATCGTCGGGCTGCGTCTTCAGGCGTTCGGCGAGCTTGTCGACCATGCCGGCGATCTGCTGCAGACCGATCTCGCGTTCGTTGGCGGCCGGGCCGGTGGCAGCGGCAGGCGGGCTCGCGACCGACGCAGGCGGCACGCCGAGGCCGGCGAGCGACGGCGAGCCCTTGAGCGCATAGCCGCCGATCGCGATCGCGACGACGGCGATCGTCATCGTGACGATCAGGCGCATCGATGGTCGCGTCGATGCCGCAGCGACCGGTGTCGACTCCGCCGCCGAAGACGGGCTGGCCAGCACCGCGTCGCCCAGCGCGCGCTCCGCTTCGCGACGCGCTGCTTCGTACGAAGCGTCGTCCAGGGTACCGGACGCATGCAGCGCCGCGAGCGACCGCAGGCGCTCGCGAATCACCGCGATCGGATCGCGTGGCGCGGCGTCAGGCATGTTCGATGTCGCGATGCAGACCGCGACCAGGGGATGCCGACGGTGCGCCGTCGTCGATCTCGTCTTCGTCAGCTTCGAATGCGTCGGGCGCGAGGCGACTTCGCCGTCGCAACACGATCGCGAGCGCCACGAGGCCGATCGCCAGCATCAGCGCGGGCCCGAGCCACAGCAGTGCGGTGGTCGCCTTGAACGGCGGTCGATACAGCACGAAGTCGCCGTAGCGTGCGGTCATGTACTCGATGATCTGGTCGTCGCTGCGACCCGCCTTCAACTGCTCGCGAACCTGCGCGCGCAGGTCGACCGCGAGGTCGGCATGCGAATCGGCGATGGTCTGGTTCTGGCAGACGAGGCAGCGCAGCTCGGACGTGACGCGGACCATGCGGGCTTCGAGCGCGGGGTCGGGGGACTCGGGGATGGCTTCCTTTGCCTGGGCTGCGAATGCGAGAAGCAGCGCGACCGTTGCCACGATCAGCCAACGCAGCCCGTCGTTCCCGCGAAGGCGGGAACCCGGCGTCGCTGCCTGGTCTACCCCAACGACGCTGGGTTCCCGCCTGCGCGGGAACGAAGATGCTGGCGATACCACGAACACGTCACGCATTCAGCTTCTTCAGCAACGGTTCGATCTCGCTCGCGATCACCTCGGGCGTGAGCGGTCCGATGTGCTTCATGCGCACGGTGCCGGTCTTGTCGATGATGAACGTCTCCGGCACCCCGTACACGCCGAAGTCGATGCCGACGCGGCCCTCGCCGTCGAACAGCGACGCCTGGTACGGGTTGCCCATTCGCGCGAGCCAGGCCCGGCCGTCGTCGCGCTGGTCCTTGTAGTTGAGACCGTAGATCGG
>CAXTPX010000143.1:0-6834 GCA_964246005.1 uncultured Burkholderiaceae bacterium
CGCTGCCCTCGCTCCCGCCCTGGATCGGCTTGCCGCCGCCGCCCGCGGCCTTGCCGGTCGTGGCCCGGCTCTTCTCCGCATCGCGTTCGCGCACGTCCTTGCCGTAGGCCCGCACCGCCGACTGGACGAGGCTGCGGAGCTGGTCGAGGGCGACCGGCTTGCTGAGATAGTCGAATGCACCGGCCTTCAAGGCGGCCACCGCGTTCTCGGTGCTGCCGAAGGCCGTGATCACGGCCACCGGCGTCGCGGGATAGTCGCGCGCGATCAGCGTCACCAGATCCATGCCGGTCGCATCGGGAAGCCGCATGTCGGTCAGGCACAGCGCGTAGCTGCGTTGGGCGAGGCGATCGCGCGCCTCGCCGACCGTCAACGCGCGATCGACGTCGAGGCCCATGCGGACGAGCGTGAGCTCGAGCAGTTCGAGCAGGTCGGGCTCGTCGTCGACCACCAGCACGCGCGCGATGTTCGCGCTGCTGGCATTGCTCTGGACACCGGGACGCAGACCGCCCTGGGATGCCGCCGGATCGTCGCTGATTGTCTGCATCGTCATCCCTCGGTGGGGCGTGGCTCGTTGGTGGTGAAGCGGTGTCGGATCCCGACCGCGCTCGACGGTGAATGCGTCAGGTCACCCGACCGTACCGGCTGCACGGATCACGAAGCCGCCGCGTCGGGTGCCGCCGGCATTGGCCGAGTAGTCGAGTCGCGAATCGTTGGCAAGGCAGAGTTCGCGTGCGAGGTAGAGGCCGAGACCGGTGCCGCGGTGGTGGGTCGTGAAGAACGGTTCAAACAGATTGGCACGCGTCGCCTTGTCGATGCCGGGGCCGTCGTCCTGGACCACCAATTCTATCCGCTCGATCAGCGCGTGCGACTCCTCCGCGGTTCGGTCCGGGCCTCGCTCCACCGACGGTGCATCGAGCGCGAGCGCCGTCGCGTTCAGCGAGCGCGCGTTCGCCAGGACGTTGACGAGGATCGCCACGCTGCCCTCGCGGCCGGTCGCGTAGCGCACCGCGTTCGACAACAGGTTGACGAGCACCTGGCGCAGATGTTCGCCGTTGAAGTGGATCACCGGCGTCGCACTGCCCCGTCGCGGCACCGCGATCGAGATCGTGTTGCGTGCGCAACCCTGCGTCCGGCAGAACTCCTCGACCATCTCGGCGAGCCACGGATCGAGCGCGATCGGCTCGACGTTGACCGGCGCGCGCCGCGACAGCTGCAGGATTTCCTCGACGATGCGATTGAGGCGCTGCGCGTTCTCGCGCACGATCGTCACCATCCGCTGCGCGCCCGACATGTCGCGTGAGCCGAAGGGAAGGCCGATCTGCTCGCCGGTCTCCTCCTCGAGCAGGGCGCCGGCATGCGCGATCGCCGCGAGCGGGTTGCGGATCTCGTGCGCGATGCTGGCCGTCAGCCGACCCATCGCAGCGAGCTTCAGTTGCTGCGCGCGCTGCTCGACGCGCAGCAGGTCCTCGAGGAACACGACGTAGCGGCCGGAGGCGAGCGCGTCGCCTTCCGGTGCGACGAAGCGAACGCGCAGGCGTCGACCCGAGCCGTCCTCACCGCCCGCGTCTGCATCCGCATCGACGTCCGATGGATCGACGCCGGCCCCGCTGTCCGCGCTCGACGACATCAGGTCGAAGCTGCCGCCGATCGTGCCGGACGACGAGCGCCACGCGACGAACTGTCGACTGATCGCGGTGCCGCCGACATGACCGCGCCAGCCGTCGAGGACCAGCGCACGTGCATCGTCGAGACCGAGCATCCGCAATGCCGCGGGATTGGCCGCACGCGGCGTGCCGTCGGCCGCCAGGATCAACACCCCGTCCTGCATGTCGGCGACGACGAGGCGGTTGATCTCGATCTGCGCGCGCAGGTCGTAGCCGCGCTGCCGCGCGATGCGCTCCTGCACGATCAGTCGCGCCGCGAGGCGGTTCATCACGATCGCGATGGCGAAGCTCGCGACGCCGAACAGCCCGGCCAGCACGAGGCTGGACGCCGGCTCGTCGTAGTGCAGCATGCGCCAGCAAGTCTCGCCCAGCGTCGCGAGCGAGCAAAGGGCAGCGAACGCGATCGCGAGCGAAGCCGGGCTGAGGATGGCGGACCCGGCGATCGGCAGCAGCATCAAGAGCGAGAGCCCGCTGCGCGTGCCGCCCGACGCGCTCATCAACAACGTCAGCGCGACCACGTCGATCAGCAACTGCGCGCCGAGCTGCAGGTAGAAGTGTCGCTGCCGTGTCGCCGCGAGATAGCCGAAGGTCGCGGACAGCACCGCGTAGGTGACCGCGGTGCGCGCGAACAACGCCGGGTCCTGCGTGCCGACCGAGATCCGTTCGCCGCCGTACAACGACGCGCCGAGCAGAACCGCCGCGATGACCAGTCGCGTCACGCAGAAGTAGCGCAGCGACGTCCAGAACGATGCCCCGGGATCGAGGAACGTCCGGCGCGGGATCAGGAGCATCGAGTGGTATGCCCTGCGATTCACCGGTACATCACGGTCGACCCTGATCGGTCGGCGCGGCCACCTGCCGCGCGGCCTCGCGATGCGCTTCGCTGCAATAGACCCGACCGTCGGCCAGCGTCACCGCTTCGCCGCTCGGGACGTGCACGCCGCACCACGCGCACTGCGTCACGGTCTCGATGCCGGGCGGCGTCGCCGGTTCAGCAGCGCGGGTTCGATCGACGCTCCTGCGCGACCCACCCAGCGTGCGGACCGCGAGCCAGACCAGGAACGCGAGGAAGATGAAGAAGAGGATGCGGGCCATGAGGGACGCGGGTCGTGAGTCAGACGCGATGCAGGATGACTTCGAGCACGAAACGACTGCCTGCGTACGCGAGGAACAGCATCGCGAAGCCGCCGAGCGTCCATGACAACGCCAGCCGTCCGCGCCACCCACGCACCACGCGCCCGACGAGCAGTGCGGCGAAGGTGACCCAGGCGATCAGCGTGAAGATGGTCTTGTGATCGAAGCGGATCGGCTGGTGGAACAGCGCTTCCGAGAACACGATGCCGGAGAGCACCGTCAGCGTCAGCAATGCGAACCCGACGCTGATCAGGCGAAACAGGATGCGCTCCATCGTCAGCAACGGCGGCAGCGGACCGAGCATCGTTTCCTCGATGCGACCACGGCTCTCCCCACCTGCATCCGCACCCGGCCATGCGTTGCCGCGCGTGCGGTGCAGCCACCGGTCGAGCGCCGCCATGAAGACCGCGTGCACCGCTGCGATCGTGAGCAACCCGTAAGCCGCGAGCGCCACGACCAGATGGATCGGCAACCACGGACTGTAGCCACCGCCATCCGCACCGCTCAGGCGGCCGAGCGCCACGCTGCCCGGAAACACCAGCGGCAGCAATGCGCACAAGGCGGCCAGCGGCAGGATCACCAGCCACACGCTCATCAACGGGACGACGAAGCTCTCGAACCAGAACAGCGCGACGGCGAGCCACATCGTCGCGGACAACGCCAGCGCGAAGCCGAAGCGCCAGGTGTCGTCGACCAGCGCCGCGTCGCGCAGCAGCCACGCGTGCACCGCCCACACGGCGACGATCGCGAGGCGCAACGCCGGACTCAGACCGGGTCGATCGCTCGCGACGGCGGGGCGCTGCGGGCTGCGGGATGCCGTCCGCCAGATCGCGATCGCCATGGCGACATAGCCGGTGGCGACGAGGGCGTGGAGTAAAATCGGCATCGACCAAGTTTAGCCGAAGGCCACTTCGCACCATGCTCGAGAACCTCTCCCAACGATTGGCCCGCGTCGTCAAGACGATGCGCGGCGAGGCCCGGCTGACCGAGGGGAATACGCAGGAGATGTTGCGCGAAGTCCGCGTCGCGTTGCTCGAAGCCGACGTCGCGCTGCCGGTCGTGCGCGAACTGATCGCGCGCGTGAAGGAACGGGCGCTCGGTGCCGACGTCGTCGGCAGTCTGTCGCCGGGACAGGCGCTGGTCGGCGTCGTCCAGAAGGAGCTGACGTCGATCATCGGCGGCGACCTCGGTCCGGGCGCGTCCGCGTTGAACCTGTCGGTCGCGCCCCCCGCGATCATCCTGATGGCCGGCCTGCAGGGCGCCGGCAAGACGACCACGGTCGCGAAGCTCGGCCGCCATCTGCGCGAACAGTCCAAGAAGAAAGTGCTGGTCGTCTCGGCGGACGTCTATCGGCCCGCGGCCATCGAGCAGTTGAAGACCGTGGCCGGCCAGGTCGGCATCGACTTCTTCCCGTCGACCGACCAGGACGAACCGGTCGCGATCGTCACGGCCGCGCTCGACTGGGCGAAGAAGCACTATCACGACGTGCTGATCGTCGACACCGCGGGCCGCCTCGCGATCGACGAGGCGATGATGGTCGAGATCAAGGCGCTGCACGCGCGACTGTCGCCGGTCGAGACGCTGTTCGTCGTCGATGCGATGGCGGGCCAGGACGCCATCAATACTGCGAAGGCGTTCGGCGAAGCGCTGCCGCTGACCGGCATCGTGCTGACCAAGCTCGACGGTGACTCGCGCGGTGGCGCGGCGTTGTCGGTGCGTCACGTCACCGGCAAGCCGATCAAGTTCGTCGGGGTCGGCGAGAAGCTCGGCGCGCTCGAGGTATTCCATGCCGATCGCATGGCGAGCCGCATCCTCGGCATGGGCGACATCGTCGCGCTGGTCGAGGAGGCGCAGCGCGGCGTCGACATGGCCGAAGCCGAGAAGCTCGCGAAGAAGGTCAAGTCGGGCGCGCGCTTCGACCTCGAGGACTTCAAGTCGCAGCTGCAGCAGATGAACAAGATGGGCGGCCTCGGCGGCCTCCTCGACAAGCTGCCGGCGCAGTTCCAGGCCGCGGCCGGCAAGACCGACATGGGCAAGGCGGAGCGCGAGGTGAAGCGGATGGAAGGCATCATCAACTCGATGACGCCGGGCGAACGTGCCAAGCCCGAGTTGATCAAGGCGAGTCGCAAGCGGCGCATCGCGGTCGGCGCCGGCGTGCCGGTCCAGGAAGTCAATCGTCTTCTGAAGCAGTTCGATCAGATGCAGGGAATGATGAAGACCATGCAGAAGGGCGGCATGGCGAAGATGATGCGGAGCATGAAGGGAATGATGCCGGGGATGTGAGGGGCCGGACGCGACGGCGACGCGTCGTGCTTATTCCCGTCGACAGGATCGATTGGCCGAGCGCAAGATCGGGGGATTGCCGCACTTCTACTTCGCAATCAACCTGTCGGAAGGATCGCGCCATGGCAACGAAGAAGAGCCCCGCTCCCCGGATCAGCAACGGACTGACCGTTCGAAAGGTCCAGCGTTTCGGCTGGATCCCCGACCTTCCCGATCAGCGCGACTTCCTGTACGCCGCGCCCGCCCCGTTCCAGGGTGCCATCCCGTCCAGCGTCGACCTGCGCAAGCAATGCCCGCCGGTCTACGATCAGGGTCAACTCGGGAGTTGCACGGCCAACGCGATCGCCGGCGCCATCGAGTTCGACCAGATCAAGGCACAGCAGACGGAGTTCACACCGTCGCGCCTTTTCATCTACTTCAACGAGCGGACCATCGAAGGCACGGTCACCACCGATGCCGGCGCGCAGATCCGGGACGGCATCAAGAGCGTCGCATCCCTCGGGGCGGCGCCCGAGACCGATTGGCCGTACGACATCAAGCAGTTCGCGAAGAAGCCGCCGGTCAAGGCGTTCACCGACGCGAAGCAGCACCTGGTGCAACTCTACCAGCGGTTGATCCAGGAGCTGACGACGCTGAAGGGTTGCCTCGCATCGGGGTACCCGTTCGTGTTCGGGTTCACCTGCTACGAGTCGTTCGAGAGCGAGGCGGTCGCCAAGAGCGGCATCCTGCCGATGCCGATGTCCGGCGAGAAGCCGATCGGCGGGCACGCGGTCGTCTGCGTCGGCTACGACGACAAGTCGCGCCAGTTCCTGATCCGCAATTCGTACGGCCCGGCGTGGGGACTGAAGGGCTATTTCAAGATGCCCTACTCGTACTTGACGGACCATCGTCTCGCGTCGGACCTCTGGACGATCCGCAGCGTCCAATGACGCGCACGGCCTGCTCGATCGTCACGCGAACAGTTCCGCCAGCGCGAGTCCCGGGTCCTCGGCACGCATGAACGCTTCGCCGATCAGGTAACCACGAACGCCGGCGGCAGCGAGCCGTGCGACGTCCGCGCGGCTGGCGATGCCCGACTCGGTGACGAGCAGTCGTCCGGCCGGCATTCGTCCGACGAGATCGATGGTCGTGGCGAGGCGCGTGTCGAAGGTGCGGAGGTCGCGGTTGTTGATGCCGATGACGATGCGATCCGGGTCGGTCGCGAGCGCCAGCGCCCGCTCGAGTTCGTCTGCGTCGTGCGCTTCGACGAGCACGTCGAGGCCGAGATCGAGCGCGCTCGAGGCCATCGTCTGCAGCGTTGCAGCGTCGAGCGCCGCGACGATCAGCAGGATGCAGTCGGCACCCATCGCGCGGGCTTCGACGAGCTGATACCGATCGACCATGAAGTCCTTGCGCAGCACCGGCAGGCGACACGCGTCGCGCGCCGCGACCAGTGATTCCGTCGATCCCTGGAAATAACTCGCGTCGGTCAGCACCGACAGGCAGGTCGCGCCGCCCCTTTCGTACGACCGCGCGATGGCGGCCGGATCGAAGTGCTCGCGCAGCAATCCCTTCGACGGCGACGCCTTCTTCACTTCGGCGATGACCGCCGCACGACCTGCGGCGAGGCGCGCCCTCAGCGCTTTCGCGAAACCGCGCGGCGCATCGGCAGCGCGAGCGTCGTCTTCGACTTCTGCGTCAGGACGCCGTCGCCTCGCCGCCGCGACCTCGACCGCTTTGGTCGCAAGGATCCTCTCAAGGATGTCGTGTCGCT
>CAXTPX010000144.1:0-6828 GCA_964246005.1 uncultured Burkholderiaceae bacterium
AGTTCGTCGGCCAGCGGCTTGTCGGTCACCCGTCTGCTCGCGAGCATCGGTTCGCGGTCGTCGCCCGAAGACACGGGCGTCGCAAAAGCGCTACGCCTGACCGGCGACGGCAGGCCGCCCGTCAGCATCTCGTACAGGATCACGCCGATCGCGTACACGTCGGCCGCGACCGTGACCGGCTCGTCGCGCAACTGTTCCGGCGCCGCGTAATCCGGACTCAACGCGCGGCCGGCGAACTGCGTGAGGTGATCGTCCGCGTGTTGGCGGTCGAGCAGCTTGGCGATTCCGAAGTCGAGCAGGCGCGGGCTTCCATCGGCGGTCACGACGATGTTCGACGGCTTGAGGTCGCGATGGACGACGAGTCGCCCGTGTGCATGCGCCACTGCGCGTGCGACCTGCTGGCAGAGTCGCAGTCGCTCGTCGATCGTGGGCCGGTTCTCGGTGCACCACCCGTCGAGCGTCGGTCCTTCGACGTACTCGATCGCCAGATAGGGGCGTCCGCGATCGTCGACGCCTGCATCGTAGAGGCGTGCGATGTGGGGGTGGGCCAGCAGGGCGCCGATGTCCCGTTCACGCGCCATCCGGTCGACGATGCCGCTCCCCCAGGCAAGTTGCGGCAGCTTGATGGCCACGTGCCGCCTCAAGGTGCCGTCGGCGCGCTCCGCGAGCCAGACCGTTCCCATGCCGCCCCGTCCGATCTGACGAATCAGCCGATAGGGTCCGACCAGTTCACCCGCCGCCGCGGTGGTCGTATCGGTGACGCACTCGTCCGCCACGAGCGCGTCCGCCCGCAGGACCAGGTCATCGAGCGATCCTCGCGCGGCGAACATCTCGAGCAACGGCTGCCGGAAGCGTCGGTCGTTCGCGCCGAGTTGCTGGAGCCATCGGTCGAGCTCCGAAGGCGACAAATCGAACGAAGCGTCTAGCAAGGCGCTGAGCGCGCTCAGATCGGCAGCGTCGATCTTCAAGGACCCTGAACGACGAGCGGTCGCCGTTCGATCGGGCAGGGCGTCCATGCCCGTCAGGTTCGCATCGAGACCATCAAGAGCAGGCGTGCTCTCGCCCAGTCGCGGCGAACCGTCCGCTCCGTCACGTCCAGGAGGTCGGCGATCTCGGCATCGGTGTAGCCGCAGAAGTAACGCATCTCGACGACCTTGGTCATGCGGGGCTCGGTCGCTTCGAGCGCGAGCAGGGTGTCGTTGAGGAGGAGCGTCTCGACCATGGTCGACTGGACCTCCCGTTCGACGACCTCGTCCAGCGTGGCGTCCCGCAGTCCGCCACCCCGCATCCCGGCACGCCGTTCGCGCACCGCATCGACGATGACCGAGCGCATGACGCTCGATGCGAAGGCGAAGAAGGCGCGGCGGTCAGCAGCCCGCAAGGCCTCCGAGTTCAGGACGCGCAGGAACGATTCGTGGACCAGGGCAGTGGTTTCGAGGTAGGTGTTGCGACCGCCGTTGCGAAGTCGCGAGCGGGCCAGCTTGCGCAGTTCGGGGTAGGCGACCGAGAACAGCTCCTGGCGAGACGCGTCGTCGCCGGCGTTGAGTCGACGCAGCAATTCGGTTACGTTCGTCATCCGTCGTCTTGTCGAAGTCGGTCGCCGACCAATGTGGAGGGCGAATTCTTGACGTAGTGTGAAGCGAGCGCAAGATTTGTAATGCGGCGAGGCGTGCTGGCGTCCACGCTCGCCCTTCGACGGAAGTTCTGAAGATGCGCCTTGCGTCCGCTGCCCCTGTGCTGGTCGCCGCCGTCCTCTTCGGCGCAAGCACGCCGATGGCGAAACTGCTCGGCCTGTCCGTGCCGGCGCTGTTGTTGGCCGGCCTTCTGTACCTCGGTAGCGGCGTCGGCCTGTCGCTGCTGGTCGTCCTGCGTCGCGCGTTGAACCGATCGAAGCGACGCGAGGCCGTTCGCATCCCACGCGCCGACCTTCCCTGGCTCGCCGCCGCCATCGTGTCCGGCGGCGTCATCGGCCCCGCGCTGCTGATGCTCGGCCTGCAGAACACCGACGCCTCATCGGCTTCGCTGCTGCTCAACGTCGAAGGCGTGCTGACCGCACTGATCGCGTGGGTCGTGTTCCGCGAGAACGTCGACGGTCCGATCGCGCTCGGCATGGCCGCGATCGTCGCCGGTGGCGTGTTGCTTGCATGGCACCCGGGGCAGGGGCGACTGTCGAGCGGCGCCTTGCTGATCTGCGGCGCCTGCCTCGCGTGGGCCGTCGACAACAACCTGACGCGCAAGGTCTCGGCCAACGATGCGCTGTCGCTGGCCTGCCTGAAGGGCCTCGCGGCCGGTACCTTCAATACGGCGCTCGCGCTGATCGGCGGCGCGACGCTGCCTCCGGTCGACATCGTCGCGACTGCGATGTGCGTCGGCTTCGCGGGCTATGGACTGAGCCTGGTCCTGTTCGTCGTGGGACTGCGGACGCTCGGCACCGCGCGCACCGGCGCCTACTTCTCGATCGCACCACTGGTCGGCGTGGCGATCGCGCTGGCGCTATGGCCCGAGCGACCGGCGTGGACGTTCTGGGCGGCGGCCGCTTCGATGTCGTTCGGCGTGTGGTTGCACCTGCGCGAGCGCCATGGGCACGAGCACGTGCACGAAGCGATGGAGCACGAGCACGGCCATGTCCACGATGCGCACCATCAGCACGCCCATGAGGGGCCGGTCGGCGACGAGCCGCACAGCCATCCGCATCGCCACCTGCCGATGACGCATCGCCACGCTCACTACCCGGACATCCATCACCGCCACTCGCATTGATCGGTTCGACAGGTTCAAGGTCGAACTACGAGCGGATCCGTTGCTGGTGCACTCACGAACGCGCTCCGATCGGTGCAGGGCCGAGGCCGCTCCGCCGTAGCTGGTAGAGGATCGTGCCGGTCAACAACAGCAGCACGATCGCCGACGCCGGATTGCCGACGGCGGCAACTCCTTCCGATGAACGATGAAGACCACTGTTGCGACGGGCCTTTTCCGTTGAGTAGTCGTCATAATCGACTTCACTTGTCCATCAAGGCCACCGATGCTGGATCTCAACGACGTCGCGCTGTTTGTCCGCGTCGTCGAGGCGGGTAGCTTCTCTGGCGCGGCGCGCCTGCTGGGCCTGCCACCGAATACCGTCAGCCGACGCATTCGTCTGCTCGAGGAGCACCTCGGTGTGCGCCTGATGCAGCGCTCGACGCGGCGACTGATGTTGACCGCAGCGGGCACCGGCCTTTACGAGCGGTCGAGCGGCGCGCTCGAAAAGCTGGCCGAGGCGGCGCAGGCACTCGCACAGGACCGTGGAAGCCCGAGCGGCACGGTGCGCGTCGCAGCCCCGGTCGACTTCTTCAGCTTTTTCGGGATGGCATGGATCGCCGAGTTCGTCGAACGGCATCCGCTGGTCGACCTGCAGTTCCAGCTCGATGACGCCCGTGCCGATCTGCTCGGCGAAGCGATCGACGTCGCGTTTCGCGGCGGTGTCTTGCGCGAACCGACGCTGGTCGCCCGTCTTATCGGAGGGACCAGTGCGGTCCTCATGGCCAGCCCGGCCTACCTCGCCGCTCAGGGCACCCCGACCGTGCCGGAGGAGTTGGACCGTCACCAAGGTCTGGTACTGCAGACCGGTTCGACGCGGATGGGGTGGCGACTCGAAGGTCTCGGCGGCGTCATCGACGCGCACCCACGTGCACGCGTTCTTTCCAACACGATCGGTGCCTTGCTGAACGCCGCACTCGCGGGCATCGGCATCGCGCTGTTACCGCAAGAGTTCACGCGCGTACACGTCGAACGCGGCCAGCTCGTGCCGGTGTTGCCGGGATGGGCGGTCCGGGACATCGGACTGCACATCGTCTGGCTCAGCGGCCGTCAGCAGCCGGCGGCCGTGCGTGCCTTCATCGATTTCGTGTTGGGAAAGATGATCGCAAGTCCTTCTCCTGGGGCCTTGCCGCTTCCGACCAGCGGCCCGAGCCCTTCGACTGTCCCGGTTTAGCCATCCCGATGTCGGACCCATCGGGATCCTTGATGAGAATCGCATCCTTCACCTTGCCTCGTACGCGTCGCTCGATGAGGAGCAGGTGATCCTCGCCGAAGCTTGCCGGCCGAGATCGACTCGCGCTCCGCCAGTGGCAACAAAGCTGCCTCTCCAACCCGTTCGCCCCTCCTGCCGCAGACGCATGCCGAGGCGCTGAATCTCGGCCCCACCTTGCGCGAGCGCAGCGTGGCTCGTGTGCACCGACTAATGGCCCATGAACAACTCGTGCGGATGCTTCACCGCCGAGCCCAGGACGAAGGCGGCGTCGCCGCGGGCCACGAAGTCGATGGCTTCACCGGAGTCGTCGAAACACGCCGAGTTCGCCAGTGCCGATCGATCCGCCTGTATCGAGCTGGCCCGCATGGACCGCGACCCAGGCCACGGTATGGCCGAAGGGATCGAGAACCACGAACGGCTTCAGTAACCCGCGAGATCGCCCAGGCTGACGAGCCGCGTCACCGGCCCGTCGTCTCTGCCGCGTGTGCGGTGGACGATGGCGCGGGCCTGTGCTGCGACGGCGGCGGTCATGCGGCCTCCCTCGCACTCTTCAGGGCGTGGGTCCATCAGGCGAGGTCATCGAGCATCGCATCGGCCGCTTGCGCCAAGTGCGGGAAGTCTTCGAAACTCTTGCCCTGTTGCCAGATGCCGAGGAACTCCACCATGCCGATGTGGACAGCATTGCGCACCGGTGCCATCTGCAGTTCGACGGCGACCAGGCGAAGCTGCTCTACGGCGCGCGCCGCGCCGACTCCGCCATAGCCTACGAAGCCGATGGGCTTGTGGATGAACTCCTTGTACGCGTAGTCGAGCGCGTTCTTCAGCACCGCGCTCGGGCCGTGGTTGTACTCCGGCGTGACGACGATCAGTCCGTCAAGCGTGGCGAGTTTCGCGGCCCAGCGCTGAGCAGCCTCGTTCTGCACGGGCGCCCAGGCGGGCGACATCGGTTCGTTGAAAAACGGTAGCGGGTGATTACGCAGATCGATCAGTTCGAACGCGAGGTCGGTGCGCTGCCTGGCGATCTCATGGATCCAAGAGGCTGGCTTTTCGCCGAAGCGGCCTTCTCGAGTCGAGCCGATGATGATGCCGATGCGGGCTTCTTGTAGGGACATGGTGTTTGCCGAATGAATGAGAAGTGGTGGGGAAGGGCCTTCCCTCGTGGCGTCGAAAGGGTGCCTGCCCTACACCTGAAGATGGGGTGGTGGCGATTGTTTGAATAGGCCTCGGATCCGGAATGCAGTTGTCCACAGGGCGAAGGAATCGTCGCGGCCCATCGCTTCTGGGGTGACCCGAACGCCCCGCATTTCCGAGCGGCTCCAACCTTCATCGAGGATGGACCGACGCGCGAGAAGCGTCTCTTCGTCCGCGCTATCGACTCGACGATTCAGCTGAGGACGATGCATCGCCACGTCCGTTACCCGGACGTGCACCCAGCGCCATTCGCGTGACGCGGGCGCGACTCGATGCCTCAGGGAATCAACGCCGGCTCGGGTTGCGTGAACGGACTGACCCACACTTCCCGCAGGAAGACCGTGTACGGGTCTTTCGCGATCTGCTCGAACGTCCAGCGCATCGTCTGCACCGTGTGCGGCGGACTGATGGCCTTGACGACGTCGGTCAGCGTCGCGAGCGCCTCGGACTGCACGCTCGCGTCATCGCTCGTCAGGTCGTCGACCAGGTACGCGATCTCCGCGGCGCCGCGCAGCCCCAGCGGCCGCAACGTCTTCATCTGATTCTCGAAGTACAGCCACGCCAGGGCCTGATTCATGCAGTCGATCACGAAGCTGAACGTGAGATTGGATCGCATCACGAGGCGGATCGGATCGCAGTAGGCGACCTGCGCCACCGTCGTGATGTCCTCGGCCGCGAGGCGCTTCGCGATGACGTCGTCGATCCCCTGCAGCTGCATCACGGTGTCGTTGGCGGTCGGCGATCCGGGCGACCGCTTGATCAGCGTGTAGAGCGCCTGCTGCAGCAGGTCGATCAGCGCGCCGAGCGGAAAGGCGCCGAGCGAGAACGCGATCGTGGGGCCCAGCACGTTGCCGGCCTCGCCGGCGAGCGCGGTGAACGCATACCCGAGCGGGACGCAGATGACGAGGCGCAACACGCCCCACTGCACGTCGGACGGCGAGAAGTCGAGGCGTCGCGCGCGCGAGATGAAGTCGGAGCCGACCCACATGTAGGCACCCGCGATCGCCGCGAGCGCGTTGGGCGGCAGGTCGTATCCCGTGGTCGAGTCGAGGCCGCGGAGACTGTGCAGCGCCGTGAACACGACGACGGTCGACGCGAACAGCAGCGCCGCGACCAGCAGGGCGACCGGCAGGATGTAGAAGCGTCGCCCGTACCACAGCGAGTAGAAGTCGCCGAAGTCCATCTCGCGAGCCGTCTTGCCCTTCAGGCTGCTGAGCGAGAACATCTCGAAGTACTTCTGCTTGGCCTCCTTCGTCAGGCCATCCATGATCTCGTTCTTCTTGACGCGCCAGCCGACGATGATGAAGACCAGCACCGGCGTCAGCGGCAGCAGCACGCCGATGACGATCGCCAGCACGATGCCGACGACCTCGATATCGAACCCGAACGTCAGAGCACGCCCTTCAGCTTGACCGCCGCCTCGACCATCTTCGCGCCGTTGCCGCTCAGCACCGCACCGCAGAAGTCGACCACCTTGCCGGCCGCGGCGATCTTCTGCTTCCACGCCTTCATCGCGGCGATCGCCCCCTGCGCGTAGGTCGTCGCGGCGTTGATGTGCCCGGCCGTGACGTTCGCTTCGCCCGCCATCAATTTCACCTGCGCGGTGACGAGCGTCATCGCCTGGTTGT
>CAXTPX010000145.1:0-6815 GCA_964246005.1 uncultured Burkholderiaceae bacterium
GCGGCTCGCAGAGCGGCTCGGCGAGAAGCTTGAAGAAAACGCACTCGTCTGGCACAACGTGCCGATCGGTCCACGCGGTCGCCATCCCGACTTCCTGGTCCTGCATCCGTTGCATGGACTGCTGGTGCTCGAGGTCAAGGACTGGCGGATCGATGCGATCGCGCGTGCCGACAAGTTCCAGGTGCAGCTCGTCACGTCACGCGGCCTCGTCCCCACCGTCAATCCCAGCGAGCAGGCGCGCCAGTACCTGTTCGCAGTCAAGGATCTCCTCGAGCGTGATCCGTTGCTGCGGTGTCGGGAAGACAGCCCGTACGCCGGCCGGCTCGCCGCGCCGTTCGGCTTCGGCGTCGTCCTGACGAACATCACCCGCAAGCAATTCGACGCGACCGACCTCCGCGACGTGATCGCCGCATCGCGCGTCGTCTGCCGCGACGAGATGACCGAGAGCGTCGACGACGACGTGTTTCGCGGGGCGCTGTGGCGCATGGTCTCGCCGCGCCTGGGTCCGCCGCTGTCGGTGCCGCAGATCGATCGCATCCGCGCACTCGTCTTCCCGGAGATCGTGGTGCGCGACGATCGACAATCGGCGTTGTTCGACGATTCCGAAGCGGATCGGGACGAGCGGCTGCTGCACGTGATGGACCTGCAGCAGGAGCAGCTCGCGCGCAGCATCGGCGAAGGGCATCGGATCATCCGCGGCGTCGCCGGGTCGGGCAAGACGATGCTGTTGACGTTTCGCGCGGAGCACGTGGCCAAGGTCACCAGCCGTCCGATCCTCGTGCTGTGTTACGCCAGCACGCTCGCCGCGCGGCTCGAAGCGCAGATGCAGGCGCGTGGAATCGAGGACCGGGTCCACGTCCACACCTTCCATCGCTGGTGCCGTCGAATGCTCGTCCAGTACGACCTCGACACACCGCGGCGCGAGGACTTCGTCGACACCGATGCGTTCTACGGAGCGATGGTCGATCGCATGATCGTCGCCACCACCAATGGCCTCATCCCGGTGGCGCAATACGACGCGGTGCTGATCGACGAAGCGCACGACTTCGAGCACGCGTGGTTGCGACTGGCGGCGCGCATGGTAAATCCCGACACGAAGTCGCTCTTCATCGTCTACGACAACGCGCAGTCGATCTACGGGAACAGGAACACACCGGTCTGGTCACACCTCGGTATCGAAGCCCAGGGGCGAACCACCGTGATGAAGCTGAACTACCGCAACACCAGCGAGATCTGCACGTTCGCGAAGCGCTTCGCGTCCGACCTGCTCGCCGAGCCATTCGAGGACGAGGACGGGCTGTCGACGACGATGCTGCCGGAGTCGTCCGGCCGGCGCGGCGTCGAGCCGATCGTGCAGAAGCGCATCAACGCGAGCGACGAGGCCAACGCCGCGGCGCAGTGGTTGCTGGACAAGCATCGCGCCGGCTACGCGTGGCGCGACATGGTCGTCCTGGCGCCGGGCAAGCGCAACTGGCGCGACCCGATCGCGAAGGCCCTGCAACGCGACGCCATCCCTTACCGGATGCTGCTCGGCGACAAAGCCGTACAGCCGGACTTCGTCGGCGACCACGTCCACGTGATGACGCTGCATGCCGTCAAGGGACTCGAGTTCCCAGCGGTCGCCGTGCTCGGCGTCGGCGACCTGCCGTGGAAGACGCAGACGCTGGAAGAGGCCGCGCGCCTGCTGTACGTGGCGATGACGCGAGCCACGCACGCGCTGATGATCTCGCACTCGAAGCCGTCGACGCTGGTCGAACGGCTCCTCTCGATCTAGCGTTCACATCGCGCGGAAGCAATGGACGAACGCGCGACTGACGCCCAGTACCCGCGGCGAGTCGCGCAGTTTCAGCGTCATGCGACCCGCCTCGTCGCGCAGCGCCATCGCGATCTGCGAGCGCCGCACGACGATGCTGCGATGGACCTGCACGAAGAGCGCGGGATCGAGCCGCGCGAGCAGGTCGCGCATGCTCATGCGGATCAGCCCTTCGTCCTTCTGCGTGTGCACGCCGACGTACTTGTCGGTCGCTTCGAAGAACAGCACGTCCGCGATCTGCACGACGCGCACGTTGCTGCCGACGCCGACATGGATCGCGTCGAACGGCTCGGGCCGCTGCGCGCCGCGCGCCGGCCCGGCCATCAGCGCAGGGGCCAGCGCCTGAAGGTTGTGAAGCAAGCCGGCGAGATCGCCTTCGGCCGGCAACGACCTTCGTTCGGCGAGTCGCTTCTGCAGCCGCTCGACCGTGCGTGCGATGCGCTCGGCCGTCACGGGCTTCAGCACGTAGTCGGCCGCCTGGTGCTCGAACGCCGCGACCGCGAACTCGTCGTACGCGGTGATGAACACGATCAGCGGCGCGGGTCGCGCATCCGGCCATTCGTCGATCACCGCTTCGGCGACGGCGAGCCCGCTTCGGCCCGGCATCTTGATGTCGAGGAACAGCAGGTCGGGCGTCGCGTCGAGCGCGAGCGCGGTCGCGGCGATCCCGTCGGACGCCTCCGCGACGATCTGCAACTCGGGCCACGCCTCGCGCAGCATCTTCTTCAGTGCCGCCGCGAGCAGCGGTTCGTCTTCGGCGACGAGCGCCTTCGGCGCCTCGGCCTGCATCACCGCGGCAGCTCCACGCGCGCGCAGACACCACCACCGGGTCCGGCCTCGATGACGAGGTGAGCCGCATCGCCGTACAGCGTCCGCAGTCGCTCGCGGACGTGGGCTACACCGTAGCTCGCCGAATCGACCTCGGTCGGATCGACCAGGCCGATGCCGTCGTCGATGACCTCGACCCGCAGACGATCGTCGACGACCGAAGCGACGATCCGCACCGTGCCCCCCTCGATCTTCGGTTCGAGGCCGTGCCTGATGGCGTTCTCGACGAGCGGCTGCAGCAGCATCGGCGGGATCGCGGACGGACGCAGCGCCGTGGGCAGGTCGATCGCGATGCGCAGACGGGACGCCATGCGCACCTGCATCAGCTCGAGATACGCGGTGAGATGCGCGAACTCGTGCTCGAGGGTCGTCGTCACAGCGCGCGACGCGGCGAGCGTGCCGCGCAGGTAGACGATCAATTGGTCGAGCATCGTCTGCGCGCGCGCCGGGTCGACCTCGACCAGCGTCCTCAGATTGGCGAGCGTGTTGAACAGCATGTGCGGTTCGATCTGGGCCTGCAGCAGCTTGAGCTTCGCCTCGGCCATCGTGCGCTGCGCGTCCGCGTACGCGGCGGCCGCATCGGCGATCCGGTTGCTCGACCAGAAGTAGTACATCAGGCACAGGCTCGCGAGCACGGTGACCGGGATGGCGAGCTTGCCGGTCTGCGCGATGGCGCCGAGCCCGACGGGATTGCCCATCAGCAAGCCGGCGACGTTGAAGCCGACCACGAAGCCGACGGGAATCGCGACGATGCCGCGGATCACGTAGTCGAAGATCGCGACGGGACGGCGACGCGGCATCACCCAGATCCGCAACACCGCATAGACGCCATTGATCGCGAGCCCGATCGATTCCGAATAGACCAGGGCCTCGACCATGGCCCCCTTGCTCGGGTCCATCAGTCCGAGCAGCAGTCCGACCACGCCGCTGAAGAGTGCGACGCGCAGTGCGATGCGCAGCCAGGCCGTCGGCGACGGCCCCGCCCGCACCTCGGCACAAGCCTCTTCGCGACCGTGGTCGACGGCGTTCATGCCGGTGCGACGAAGCGGCCGACGGTCGTGTTCCGCGCGCCACGCCAAGTCAACAGGGCGCGTGCTGCGAAGCAGCCTGACGAGCAACCGTAGAGGACCGCGATGCCGGCGATGAACGGCGTCTCGAATCGCAGCGAAGGATGGAGCGCGAGCAGAACAGCCACGATGTAACGGAGGAAGAAGATCGTCATCATCAGAGCCAGCGGCACCCAGCTGCCGGGCACGCGGACGAGGCGTGACGCGGCCGAGTATGTCACGCCGGGGTGGGTGGGAAGGGTCCAGCCGGCGACCAGCGACGCGGCGAACACGAGGTTCCATGCGGTCGCTGCCCCCAGGCTGGCCCCGAAGGTCTGCCACAGGCCGAACAGTGAAAAGCACGTCATCGCGATCGGCAGCACGAGCAGTCGTCGCATCGGCACGTCGCTGGGGCGAAGACGGCGCAGACCCAGGTAGACGAGTGCCGCGAAGAGCAGGAAGACCCAGGCGGGTGTATTTCGAAGGATGTCGATGATCATGGCGGGTTCCGGTTTCGAGGAGGGCGAGGGCGGCCGATGCGCTTCCCGTTCAGAACGGTGGCCCGGCGCCGGTCGGTCGGCAAGCGGCCTGCGACGGCTGGCGCCTGCGCGTCGCGAACGGTCATCGATGTCGACCGGGCTGCGGGATGATCGGCGGCTCGAAGCGGAGGCTTGATAATGCGGACCACCATCATTGACCCCGGCCTTCCTGCGATGGCCAGCCTGGCGACCCGATGTCCTCGATGAAACCCCGCATCCTCATCGTCGAGGACGAGCCCGGCATCGCCGACACGATCCGCTATGCGCTCGCCAGCGACGGCTTCGATCCGCTGTGGTGCGCCACCGGCGAGGCCGCGCTCGCGGCGCTCGAGGCCGGGTCGAACTTGCAACCGATCGCCCTCGCGATCGTCGACGTCGGACTGCCCGACATCAACGGCTTCGAGCTCTTCAAACGGCTGCAGCGCATCCGCGAGACGCCGGCCGTGTTCCTCACCGCGCGCTCCGACGAGATCGATCGCGTCGTCGGCCTCGAGCTCGGCGCGGATGACTACGTGACGAAGCCGTTCAGCCCGCGCGAGCTGGTCGCGCGCGTGAGGACCGTGCTGCGTCGATCGCAACGCGCGGCGGTCGCGATGCCGGCGACAGCGGAGGCGATGCCGTTCGAACTCGATGTGGAACGCCGTCGCATACGCTACTACGGACAGGCGCTCGATCTCGCGCGCTACGAGTACGGCATCCTCGCCGTGCTGATCGCGCGACCCGGTCGCGTGTTCACGCGCGACGAACTGCTCGAACGCGTTTGGGACGGCGAGCACGACAGCTACGACCGCACGGTCGATGCCCACGTCAAGACGCTCCGTGCGAAGCTGAAGGCGGTCGCGTCCGACATCGAGCCGATCGTCACGCATCGCGGCACCGGCTATGCGCTGGCCGAGGACCTGCCGTCGTCGACCAGCGCGAAGGACTGAGAAGGTGTGAATCGCCGCAACCGCATCTTCGTCGGCATCCTGGTCGTCTACGTCGCGGGCATCGCGTTCCTCCTGTATCGCATCGTGCTCGACCTCGACCCGCGTTATCGCGAGGCGACCGAGGAGGCGCTGGTCGAGACGTCGCAGGTCCTCGCGGCGTTCGTCGAACGCGATGTCCAAGACGGCGTGATCGATCCGGCGGCGCTCGCGGTCACGATGAAGGCCGCGTACGCACGCGAGTTCGACGCGCAGGTGTTCGGCTTCGTGAAGAACCGCGTCGAGCTGCGCGTCTACGTGGTCGACCGCGACGGCCGTGTGCTGTACGACTCGATCGGTCGCGCGGTCGGCCAGGACTACCTGGGATGGCGCGACGTCTCGCTCACGCTCGCGGGCTTCTACGGCGCGCGCACGACGCCCGACGTGCCGGGCGACCCGCGGACCGCGGTGATGTACGTCGGCGCGCCGATCCATGCGAACGGTGGCGACGGCAACGGCAACGACGACGCGGCCATCGTCGGCGCGTTGACGGTCGGCAAGCCGGTGCAGAGCTTCGGCCGCTTCGTCGAGGCCGCACGCAACAAGATCATCCTCGTCGGCGTGGGCTCGGCGTTCGCGGTGCTGTTGTTCGGGTTCATCGTGTCGATCTGGCTCGTGCGTCCGTTCGGCCTCGTCGGCGACGCGGCGCGAGTGGCGCGGACCATCGCGCGCGATCGGCGCGCTGGCTCGTTCGGGCGATTCGTGCGACAGATGCGACGCACGCCCCGGGCGCTGCGGGAGGCGTACCGCGACATGCGCGATGCGGTGGCGGGCCGCAGCTACGTCGAGGACTACGTGCAGACGCTGACCCACGAGCTGAAGAGTCCGCTGTCGGCGATCCGTGGTGCGGCCGAACTGCTCGAGGAGCCGATGGCCGAGGAAGAGCGCCGCCGCTTCCTCGCCAACATCGCACGGGAGACCGACCGCATCCGCGAGCTGGCCGATCGCATGCTCGAGCTCGCGGTGCTCGAGCAGCGCCATCGGCTGGTGGATGCGGAGGCGGTCGACGCGGTCGCGCTCGGCCACGACGTCGTCGCGACTTCGGCCGGCGGCGCTCGGGGCATCCGCGTGAATTTCATCAACGAGACGATCGGTCGCAAGCCCGAGATCGAGGGCGATCCGTTCCTGCTGCGACGCGCGCTTGCCAACCTGATCGACAACGCGATCGACTTCTCGCCGGACGGCGGCACGGTCGAGCTGACGCTGGACGCGAACGGCCCGCGCATCGTCTATCGCGTCCGCGATCACGGCCGAGGCATCCCCGACTATGCCGGCAACAAGGTCTTCGAGAAGTTCTACTCGCTCCCGCGGCCGCACACGCAGAAGAAGAGCACCGGCCTCGGGCTCGCGTTCGTGCGGGAGATCGCCGGGCTGCATCGCGGCAGCGTCACGCTCGGCAATCATCCGGACGGCGGCGCGATCGCGACGCTGACGTTGCCGAGGTACTGAAGAACGTATCGGGCACGTCCGTTTCACCTCGAATTCATCGCGACTTCACGCGGCTTCATCGTCACCCCGCATCGATCCTCGAAGCTTCCTCCCATGCGCCACGCACCCCGTGTGGTGCGGACGGTCGGGAGAGCGGGATGGAGATGCGGCGTTTCGATGTGTGGGTCGGGCGACT
>CAXTPX010000146.1:0-6786 GCA_964246005.1 uncultured Burkholderiaceae bacterium
CGTCGCGCCGGCCACCGCGTAATTGGTGCCGGGCACGTACGATGTGCCGCCGAAGAGGCCGTGGAGGTCGTGGAAGCCGGTCACCCACAGCGACGGCGTCAGGGTCAGACCGAGCCGGCCGGCGAGCACCTCGGCCGCGACGGGCCCGTTCGTGAAGCTGTCGTGATAGCTCGGCGGATTGGGGAAATTGGCCCCGTAGAGTTCGGCGAGATTGCCGTTGTCGGACAGGCTGTCGCCGAACACGTATTCGGCCGAGTACGGCCCCGCCTGCGCGCCGGTGGAGACCGCCACTGCGATGGCGCATGTTGCGCCGGCGAACCATCGTGCGAATTGCATTGCGTCTCCTCGATTGTTGGACATTGCCACCGTCTGGGGCGGCCGAGGGACGACGCACGATGCATGCCATTGAAGGCATCCCGTTGCATTTCAAAGTCTTCGCAGGATCGGACGGAGGTCGAGCGGTCGGATGTGTCAATTCCGTCGACATCGGCCGCCGCAGGCGGCGTGCAGCGCTCAATGACTCCGGATCATCGTCCCGACACCCTTGTCGGTCAGGATCTCGAGCAACAGGCAGTGCGGCACTCGGCCGTCGATGATGTGGACCGCGTTGACGCCGCTCTGCGCGGCTTCGAGCGCCGACGAGATCTTCGGCATCATGCCGCCCGAGATCGTGCCGTCGGCGAACAGGTCGTGGATGGTGCGGGCCGTGAGGCCGGTCAACAGCTTGCCTTCCTTGTCGAGCACGCCCGGCGTGTTGGTCAGCATCACGAGCTTCTCGGCCTTCAGGATCTCCGCGAGCTTGCCGGCGACGAGGTCCGCGTTGATGTTGTAGCTCTCGTTGTCGGCGCCGAAGCCGATCGGGCTGATGACCGGGATGAACGCGTCGTCCTGCAACGCGCGCACGACCGCGGGGTTGATCGACACGATCTCGCCGACGTGGCCCATGTCGTAGAAGACGCTCGGGTCTTTCACGTCCTGCATCTTGATCTTGCGTGCGCGAATCAGCCCGCCGTCGCGACCGGTCAGGCCGACCGCCTGGCCACCGGCGTGGTTGATCAGCCCGACGATGTCCTGCTGGACTTCGCCGGCGAGCACCCACTCGACGACTTCCATCGTGTCTTCGTCGGTGACGCGCATGCCCTGGATGAACGTGCCGCTCTTGCCGACCTTCTTCAGCGCGTCGTCGATCTGCGGGCCACCACCGTGGACCACGATCGGGTTCATGCCGACGAGCTTCAACATCACGACGTCGTGCGCGAACGCGGCCTGCAGGCTCTTGTCGACCATCGCGTTGCCGCCGTACTTCACGACGATGGTCTTGCCGTGGAAGCGCCGCAGGTACGGCAGCGCTTCCGACAGGATCTCGGCCTTCAACGATTGCGGGGAGGTGCTGCTGGACGGCTCGGGCGCCGGCTCGGAAGGAAGCGACTGCAGGAGAGCGGACGACGTCGACATGCGAGTCCTTCGGGAAGAGTGCCGGAAATTCTAGCAGTCAGCCGATGGTGGACCGGCCTAGTCGGTCTTCTTCTTCAGTGCACGTTGCAACGCGGTTCGTTCGGCGGCGCGCAATGCGCCCTGCGACTTGCGGTGCGGGCCGGCGACGCGCTTGATCGCTGCTGCGACGAGAGGGTTGCGCGGCTTGGCGACCGGAACGCGGAAGCTGGTCTTCTTGGTCGTACGGGTGGCCATCGCGCGAGGGTCGGGTCGGAACGACCGACGATGATCGCAGAACGAATGGCTGATTCAACGTGCGGTGATTGATCGACGACAAAAGCGTGAAGCGCACTGCAACCGGGTGAGTGGATCGCGTCGATGCGATGCTCACCCGGCCGCAACATCAGCCACGGCGCGTCTTCGCCACGTTCGCGCGGGCGAGCGCGGTGGCAGCGCGCTCTTCGTTGCGAACGGTCTCGTAAGCCTGCTTCGAGATCGTCACGACGACCGGTTCGAGCCGGACGACTTCGGTCTGCGCTCGCTGATGGAGGGCGGGCGCCTCGACGACCGCTGCCGTGCTGGCGATCGAGATGGCCGCGGCGCAACCTGCGGCGACGGAAGCAACGACGGTCAGGACGTTACCGACGAGGGTGGTGGCGTTCATGTTTCTTCCTTCGGGTGGCGGTCACGGGGTGTGTCCGATGAGCGAAGGTTAGGCAGCGACGAATGCGGGTGCATCGGCATTGCGATGGATGCCCGGATGCGCCCGACGAATCGACTTCCGTGGCGACGAGCCGCCACGAATCGCATCGTGGACGGGGCGGATGCCTCGTCCGATCGACTCAGCGCGCAGCGAAGCGATACACGCCACCCCCGTCGCGCTCCCGCCGCAGCGAGCCCGCATACCAGAGCGCGTGCAGATGGGCGAGCGCCTCGCCGAAGGCGAAGAACATCTGGTGGCTGTCGAGCGGCCGGCGGAACATGATCGGCACGATGTCGGCGGCCGTGCGCGGCGTCGCGCAGTACGCGAGGACTTCCGCCAGGCGCGCATCGTGATGCTCGAGCAGTTGTTCGACGCGGCGATGCAGCCGTCTGAATGGCCGGCCATGCGACGGCAGGACGAGCGTGTCGTCCGGCAGGGGCGTGAAGCGCCGGATCGAGTCGGTGAATTGCGTGACCGGATCCGCCTCCGGTTCCATCGCATGGACGCTGACGTTCGTCGAGATGCGCGGCAACAGCATGTCGCCCGCGATCAGGATGTTCGCGCGCTCCGCGTACAACGCCGCGTGCTCGGGCGAATGGCCGAAGCCGGTGATGACGCGCCACGTGTCGTCGCCGATCGCGATCGACTCGCCGTCGACGATGCGCCGGTAGGTCGCCGGCACGTCGGGCACGAGTCGCGCGTAGTAGCCGCTGCGATCGCTCAGCGTCTTCACGTAGGCCTCGTCGTCGAGGCCGTGCGAGCGGTAGTGACCGGCCAGTTCGGGACCGTCGGTGCCCGGCAGCGCGGCATGCAGCACCCGCCCCATCGTGTATTCGCCGAGCGTCGTCCACAGCGGCGGTCGACGATCGACGGGGTGCTTCGCCTGCAACCACGCGGCGTTGCCGAGATGGTCGGGGTGCATGTGCGTGCACAGGACGCGGACGATCGGAAGACCGTCGAGCCCCTCGGCGATGACCCGATCCCACAGGCCGCGGGTGACGTCGGACGCGATGCCGCAGTCGATCACGGTCCAGCCGTCGCGTCCGTCGTAGCGATCGCGCAGCAGCCACAGGTTGATGTGGTCGAGCGCGAACGGCAGCGGCATGCGGATCCAGTCGATGCCCGGCGCGATCGTGCGCTTGTGACCGGGCTCGGGCAGTGCGTCCGCGAACGGGTATTCGAGTTGTGCTTCTAGTGGGTTCATCGACGGGGTGACGGTGCGGTCGCGGATCGAGGATGATCGGCAGCCCCCGATTCTATTCGCACGATGTGGCGAGTCGCGTCCTCGAGGCCGATGGGCGGGGTCGCGACGAATCCGCGCAATCATCGACGCAGTCATCCACGCAGTCATCCACGCAGTCATCCACGCAGTCATCCAGTATCGTCCTGCATCGTGCACGGAATCTTCATGGGCCTGAGTGCCACTTACGGCATCACGCTGCATGGCCTGATGGTCGTGCTGTCGCTGCTCGCGTACGTCGTGGCGTCGCATGCGTTCAACCAGCGGCGCCATCCGACCGCCGCGATCGCGTGGGTCTTCTTCATCCTGCTCGTGCCGTATGTCGCGTTGCCAAGCTTCCTCGTGTTCGGGTCGCGCAAGCAGCGCCGTCCGCTGCTCGTCGGGCCCGAACCGTCGGTGCCCGATGCACCGTGGGCGATCCGTGCGATCGCCGCGCTCGGGCAACCGGCGCCTGCCCGCTACGACGACCTCGTGATCCATGCCGACGGCCGCGCCGCGCGCGAAGCGCTGTGGCGCGTGATCGACGCGGCGCGCGAATCGATCGACGTCTGCACGTTCATCATCGGCAAGGACGCGATCGGACAAGGCGTGCTCGAGCGCCTCGTCGCGAAATCCCGGAGCGGCGTCCGCGTGCGCGTGATGATCGACGGGATGGGCCAGCTGATGCGCCGTCATCCCGACCTGTCGCCGCTGATCGACGCCGGCGCGCGCTTCACGGTCTTCGTGCCGCCGTTGAAGCTGCCGATTCGCGCGCGTGCCAACCTGCGCGACCATCGCAAGATGGTCATCGTCGACGCGGCGCGCGACGGTCGCCGGCTGTGGTGCGGCGGTCGCAACCTGGCCAGCGAATACTTCGAAGGACTGGGCGACGACCCACCATGGCACGACCTGACGTTCGACCTCGGCGGCGATCTCGTGCTGCAGGCGGCCGACGTGTTCGAGCGCGACTGGGCCTACGGCAACGGCGAGCCGCGCGCGACGGCCCCGAAGGTGCGTGCGACGATCGTCGAATCGTCGGCGGCCCGCTGCGCGCAGTTGATCGCATCGGGTCCGGACGAAGCCGACGACACCGTGCAGACCGTGCTCGTGACGGGCGCCTATCGAGCCGAGCACCGCATCGTGCTCGTCACGCCCTACTTCGTGCCCGACAGCGCGTTGCTGGCGGCGCTCTGCATGGCCGCGCGCCGTGGCGTCGTCGTCGACCTGCTGCTTCCCAGCCGGTCCAATCACCGCATGTCCGACGTCGCGCGACGGCGCGCGTTGCGCGCGCTCGCGACGGCCGGCGGGCGCGTGTGGCTCGCGCCGCGGATGCTGCACGCGAAGCTCGCGATCTTCGACGACGTGATGGCGTTGTGCGGGTCGGCCAATTTCGACAGTCGCAGCCTGTTCCTCAACTACGAGTTGATGGTCGCGTTCCACGAGCGAACGGACATCGCGCGCTTCGCCGGCTGGTTCGAACACGAGCGGATCGACGCGGCGCGCTACGTCGTCAAGCCGCCCGGATTGTTCGCCGACATCGCGGAAGGCCTGGTGTTGTGGACCGGCTTTCAGTTGTAGCACCGCGCAACCCGTAAAATCGCGGACCGGCCGAGGCCGACTCAATCAACCAGGAGTTCAGATGGATCAGGATCCGATCGTCATCGTCGCCGGCGCCCGCACGCCGATGGGTGCGTTCCAGGGCGAGCTGGCCTCGATGTCGGCGCATCAGCTCGGCTCGGTCGCGATCGGCGCTGCGCTCGAGCGGGCCAGCGTGAAGCCCGAGCAGGTCGACGAAGTCATCATGGGTTGCGTGCTGCCGGCCGGCCAGGGTCAGGCGCCCGCGCGCCAGGCGGCGCTCGGCGCGGGCCTGCCGGTCGCGGTCGGCTGCACCACGGTCAACAAGATGTGCGGCTCGGGGATGCGCGCCGCGATGTACGCGTACGACGCGCTGAAGGCGGGCAGCTCGGACATCATCGTCGCCGGCGGCATGGAGTCGATGACCAACGCGCCGTACCTGCTGACGAAGGCGCGCGGCGGCTATCGCATGGGCCAGGGCGCGATCTACGACCACATGATGATGGACGGCCTCGAGGACGCGTACGAGATCGCGGCCAACGGCACGCGCCGTTCGATGGGCACGTTCGGCGAGGACTGCGCGACGCAGTACGCGTTCACGCGCGAGGAGCAGGACCACTTCGCGACGACGTCGGTCAAGCGCGCGCAGGCTGCCGCGGCCGACGGCACGTTCGATGCCGAGATCGCGCCGGTGACCGTCACCGGCAAGGGCGGCGACACCGTGATCGACAGCGACGAGGGACCGCGCAAGGCACGCCTCGACAAGATCCCGTCGCTGAAGCCCGCCTTCCGGAAGGACGGCACGATCACCGCCGCGAGCTCGAGCTCGATCAACGACGGCGCGGCGGCGCTGGTGATGATGCGCGAGTCGACCGCGAAGGAGATGGGGCTGAAGCCAATGGCGCGCGTCCTCGCGCACTCGACCAACGCGAAGATGCCGGCCGAGTTCACGACCGCGCCGGTCGGCGCGATCCAGAAGCTCTACGACAAGCTCGGCTGGACCACGGCCGACGTCGACCTGTTCGAGATCAACGAGGCGTTCGCGGTCGTGCCGGTGGCCGCGATGAAGGAGCACGCGATCCCGCACGAGAAGGTCAACGTGCACGGCGGGGCCTGCGCGCTCGGACACCCGATCGGCGCGTCGGGTGCCCGCATCGTCGTCTCGCTGATCAACGCGCTGCAGAAGACCGGCGGCACGAAGGGCGTCGCATCGCTCTGCATCGGTGGCGGCGAGGCGACGGCGATGGCGATCGAGCTGACGGGCGCGGCGTGAGGACGACATGAACAGATCCCGGACCGTCCTGATCATCGGAACCTCGCGCGGCATCGGTCACGAGCTCGCGCGCCAGTATCGCGACAGCGGGGCGACCGTGCACGCGACGGTCCGCAGCGAAGCCGACGCCGAACCGCTCCGCGCGCTCGGCTGCATCGTCCACCATCTCGACGTCGTCGAAGCCGAGGACTGGCAATCGTTCGGCGAGGCGATCGTCGGCACGAACTTCGATATCGCGATCCACAACGCCGGGGTCAGCGGCCCGCGCCACGACGGTCCGCCGACGCGCGACGAGTTCGACGACACGATGCGCGCGAACGTGTGGGGCGCGATGCAGATGTCGCCGATCGTCGGCCCGCGCGTCGCTGCGGTGCGCGGCAAGCTCGCCGTGATCAGCTCGCGGATGGGTTCGATCGGCGCACGCGACAGCACCAACGCGACCGCGTACCGGGCCAGCAAGGCCGCGGTCAACTCGGTCACGAAGGACGCGGCCCTCACGTACGGGCCGCAAGGGGTGACCTGCGTCGCGATGCATCCCGGCTGGGTGAAGACCGACATGGGCGGCGCCGATGCAGCCATCGA
>CAXTPX010000147.1:0-6733 GCA_964246005.1 uncultured Burkholderiaceae bacterium
CTATGTCGGCGAAGGCTTCATCCCGACCGACACGCTCGACGCCGAGAAGGAGCGATTTCGCGAGGTGCTCGAGGACGGCATCAGCCAGCTGGAAGGGCAGGGCTTCGTCTGTCAGGGCCAACTGTCGTTCGGCGAGCCGGTCGACGAGATCGCGCGCGTGGCGCGCGAGTGGAACGCGGACTTGATCGTGATGGGACATCGCCGCGCGGGGTCGTGGGCCGAGCGCTGGTGGCGTGGATCCATGAGCAAGTCGCTGGTGGAGATCGCGCCGTGCAGCGTGCTGATCGCGGTGATCAATACGGTGGCGGCGGGGCGGTAAGTCGCCAGCGACCCCCGTTCCGATCAAGCGGGTCGCTTCGCGAGAAGAGCCCAGACACCCGCCGCGGAAAGCAGGGTCCCACCGGCGAGGTTGAAGCGGCGCTGTGCGTGCGGCGACGACAGGGCGCGACTGGCCGCCGTCGCGAAGACCGCATAGAGCGTCGCATTCAAGGTCGCCAGGACGACGAACGTGACGGCGAGGGTCCACAGCTGGCCCGATGCCGCGTGCGTCTGATCGATGAATTGCGGCAGGAAGGCAACGAAGAAGACGATGCCCTTCGGGTTCAGCGCCGTCACCAGGTAGGTGTTCGCGAACAGGCGCCAATGGGACTTTTGCACGATCGGCGCGTCGTCGACGACGATTGCCGATCCGCTTGCGCGCAGCATTTTCAATGCGAGCAGGATGAGGTATGCGCCGCCGATCAGCTTGATCACGGTGAACCAGAGCGCCGAACTCGCGAGCAGCGCGCCCAGCCCGAGAAGCGACACGGCCAGGGCCGTCGAGTCTCCGAGCGTGACGGCGGCCACGAGCGGGACGCCCACCCGCCGTCCTCCGCTCAGCGAATAGCCGATGACGGTGAGGATCGTCGGACCCGGGATCGCCAGCAGGACGGCGGACGCGGCGACGAAGGCAAGCCAGTGTTCGAACGACATGAATCTCCTCGGTGAATCTGCGATCGGCCGACCGTTCAGGCCGCCTTCTCCAGCAACGCCTGCTGCTCCAGCCAATCTGCCTCGAGCTGCTCGATCTCGCGGACGCAATACGCCTGATCGATCAGCTGCTGCTTGAGCCGCTCCTTGTTTGCCTCGTCGTAGGCATCGGGCGATGCGAGCGACGCATCGAGCGTCTTCTTCGACGCCTCGGCTTCGGCGAGCTTGGTCTCGATGCGGCGGATGCGTTGCTCGATCGGCTTGCGTTGCTTCGCCGACCCTTCACGCGTCGATGCATCGACACGCCGCTGTTCCCGCGACTTCGGCTCGGCGATCGGCTTGACCGCGACGGGCGCGGCCACGGTCGCGGCGACAGACTTCGTGGCGCCTCCCGACGACTTCTTCAGCGACCACGCGCGATAGTCGTCGAGGTCGCCGTCGTATTCGGTGCAGCGCCCGCTGTCGACCAGGAGGAATCGATCGGTCGTCGCGCGGAGCAGCGCACGATCGTGCGACACGAGGATCAACGCTCCTTCGAATTGCGCGAGCGCCAGCGTCAACGCTTCACGCGTTTCCAGGTCGAGATGGTTGGTCGGCTCGTCGAGCAGCAGCAGGTTGGGGCGGTTCCAGATGATCAGCGCGAGCGCGAGCCGGGCCTTCTCGCCCCCGGAGAAGGGCGCGACCGACGCGGTCGCCATCTCGCCCTGGAAGTCGAAGCTGCCCAGGTAGTTGCGCAGCTCCTGCTCGCGCGGCGCGGCAGCGCTCGGGTTGGCAGCGACGGCCACGCGATGCAGCTGCATCAGCGGCGACGCGTCCATGTCGAGCATGTCGATCTGGTGCTGCGCGAAGTAGCCGATCGCGAGACCCTTGCCAGCGGTCATCGTGCCGGCGATCCGGTCGAGCGTGCCGGCGATCGTCTTGATGACCGTCGACTTGCCCTGGCCATTCGCGCCGAGAAGACCGATGCGTTCGCCTGCAGTCAGTCGCAGCTTCACGTCGTGGACGACGGTACGGTGGCCACCGCCACCGATCGGATACCCGCAGTCGACGCCCTCGAGGATCAGCATCGGATCGGGCGACGACAACGGCGAGCGGAACTTGAACGTGAAGGCCGACGCCTCGATCACCGGCGCGATCAGCGTCATCCGCTCCATCGCCTTGACCCGGCTCTGTGCCTGCTTCGCCTTGCTGGCCTTCGCCTTGAAGCGGTCGACGAACGACTGCAGATGCGCGATCTCGCGCTGCTGCTTGCCGAACGCGCCCGCCGCGAGGCGCATGCGCTCCGCGCGCTGCACTTCGAACGCGGTGTAGTTGCCCGACCAGCGCGTGAGCTTCTTCTGCTCGAGCGACAGCGTGACGTTGCAGACCGCATCGAGGAACTCGCGGTCGTGCGAGATGATGACCAGCGTCCCTTCGTAGCGACGCAACCACTGTTCGAGCCACACGATCGCGTCGAGGTCGAGGTGGTTGGTCGGCTCGTCGAGGAGCAGCAGGTCGGACGGCGCCATCAGCGCCTGCGCGAGCTGCAGCCGCATCCGCCACCCACCCGAGAACGTCACGACCGGCTGCTGCGCCTGCGCCATCGTGAAGCCCAGGCCGAGCAACAGCGCTTCTCCGCGCGAACTGGCGGTGTACCCGCCCGCGTCGCCGTAGGCCATGTGCAGTTCGGCCAGCGCGTGATCATCGTCGTGGGACGCGGCCATCGCCGCTTCGACTTCGCGCAGCGGGCGATCGCCGTCGATCACGAACTCGAGCGCGCTCTGTTCGGTCGCCGCGGTCTCCTGCGCGACGTGCGCGATGCGCCATGCCGCCGGGATCGACAGGTCACCCTGGTCCGGCTGCAACTCGCCGCGCAGCAACGCGAACAGCGTCGACTTGCCGCTGCCGTTGGCGCCGACCAGGCCGACCTTCTCGCCCGGATTGACCACGGTCGAGACGTCCTCGAGCAGCAGCTTGACGCCGCGTCGCAACGACAGCGCGGTCCAGCGGATCATCGGCTCGCTCCGACCCTCAGATCGGCGGCCTGGACCGCGAACACCGCATCGTCACCGCCGCTCGTCGACAGCCACGTGCAGGCGAGGTCGGGGAACGCCGCTTCGACATGGCGGCGCTCGTGGCCGACCTCGACGACGAGCAGGCCCGAGGCCGTCAACCGACCCGGCGCCTCATCGAGGATGCGACGAACCAGGTCGAGACCGTCGATGCCGCCGGCCAGCGCCATCCGCGGCTCGCGTCGGTACTCGTCGGACAAGGTGCTCATCGATGCATCGTTCACGTAAGGCGGGTTGCTGAGAATCAGGTCGTAACGCCGGAGCGGCAGGGCATCGAACAGGTCCGACTCGAGGAGGCGCACGCGTTCGTCGAGCGCGTAGGCCTCGACGTTGGTGCGGGCGACCTCGAGCGCATCGCTCGACAGGTCGACCGCATCGACGGCTGCGTTCGGGAACGCATCGGCCGCGATGATCGCAAGACAACCGGAGCCGGTGCACAGGTCGAGGACCGATTCGACCGCCTCGGGTTCCGCGATCCACGGCGTCAATTGCTCGAACAGCAGTTCGGCAATGAACGAGCGCGGCACGATCACGCGCGGATCGACCGCGAAGCGATAGTCGCCGAGCCACGCCTCACCGGTCAGGTAGGCGGCGGGGATGCGTTCATCGACGCGGCGCGAGACGAGGGCGACCAGCGCGTCGCGCTCGTCGACGGTCAGGCGTGCATCGAGAAACGGATCGAGCCGGTCGAGCGGCAGGTGCAGATGGTGGAGGATCAGGTAGACCGCCTCGTTCCACGCATCGGCGCTGCCGTGACCGAAGGCCAGTCCCGCCGCGTTGAATCGGCCGACCGCATGACGCAGCACGTCGCGGACGGTGACGAACGCGTCGACGCCCGCCGCGCGCGCGAGCGGTGTTGCCGGATCGTTCATGCCGGCCCGACAGCCGATGGTGCGATGGGCGACGCCAACAGCGCCACCAGCGTCTCGCGATAGATCTCGGTCAGCGGTTCGATGTCGGCGATCGCGACGCACTCGTCGATCTTGTGGATGCTCGCGTTGACCGGTCCGAACTCGACGGTCTGCGGACAGATCGCCGAGATGAAGCGGCCGTCCGACGTGCCGCCGCTGGTCGACAACGTCGCCGCTACGCCGCTTACCGCGCGGATCGCGGCCGTCAACGCATCGCACAGCGACCCTTCGGCCGTGAGGAACGGCAACCCACCCACGGTCCAGGCGAGTCCGTAGTCCAGCGCGAGGCCGTCGAGTACCGCCTGCGTGCGCGCCTTCAGCGAGTCGACCGAGCTTTCGGTGGAGAAGCGGAAGTTGAAATCGACGACGGCGTCGCCGGGAATCACGTTGGTCGCGCCGGTGCCCGCATGGAAGTTCGAGACCTGGAAGCTGGTCGCGGGAAAGAAGCGATTGCCTTCGTCCCAGACGGTCCCGGCCAGCGCTGCGAGCGCCTCGACCGCGTCGTGAATCGGGTTCCGCGCGAGGTGCGGATACGCGATGTGTCCCTGCACGCCGCGCACCGTGAGGCGGCCCGACAACGTGCCGCGGCGGCCGTTCTTGATCGTGTCGCCGAACACCTGCGACGACGACGGCTCGCCGACGATGCAGTAGTCGAGCACCTCGCCGCGCGCCTCGAGTCGCCGGCAGACCTGCACGGTGCCGTCGATGGCCGGGCCTTCCTCGTCGGACGTGATCAGCAACGCGATGGACCCGCGATGCGCCGGATGCTGCGCGACGAAACGCTCGGCCGCGACGACGAACGCCGCGATCGACGTCTTCATGTCGGCCGCGCCGCGTCCGAAGAGGAAGCCGTCGCGCTCGGTCGCGACGAACGGGTCGGAGGTCCAGCGTTCGAGCGGGCCGGTCGGCACGACGTCGGTATGACCCGCGAAGACGAACACGGGTCGTTCGCTGCCGCGCCGCAGCCACAGGTTCTGCACCTCGCCCGACACGATCGACTCGGCGCGAAAACCCGATGCCTCGAGCCGATCGGCGATCACGCGCTGGCAGCCGCCGTCGGCGGGCGTGACGGAGCGCTTCCCGATCAGTTGCCGGACGAGTGCGAGTGTCGAGTCCGCTGAAACAGTTGCAAACGCAACCTCCGCATCCGATGCGAACACCTCAGACATTGAGCGTGAACTCGTGGAACGAGGTCGACTCGTGGGTGACCGACGCTTCGACCGGCTCGTCGGGCAGGAGCGGCGGCGCGTTGTTGATCAGCCAGAGCAGGTTCGTCGGCGAGTCGGCGTAGGCGAGCGCTTCTTCCTCGGTGATCTGCTCCTCGCGGATCATGCGGTAGAGCGCCTGCTCGAAGGTCTGCGACCCCGGCGACAGGCTCTTCTCCATCGCTTCCTTGATCGCGTTGATCTCGCCCTTCTCGATCAGCTCGGCCACGTGACGCGTGTTCAACATGACCTCGACGGCCGGCATGCGGCCACCGCTCCGGGCGCGGATCAACCGCTGCGAGATGATGCTCTTCAGCGCAGCCGACAGGTCCGACAGCAGCGTCGGGCGGTTCTCGAGCGGATAGAAGCTGACGATGCGGTTGAGCGCGTGATAGCTGTTGTTCGCATGCAGCGTGGCCACGCACAGATGCCCCGACTGCGCGTACGCGATCGCGGCGGTCATCGTTTCCTTGTCGCGGATCTCGCCGATGAGGATGCAGTCGGGCGCCTGCCTGAGCGCGTTCCGCAGCGCGATGTCGAGGCTGATCGCATCGGTCCCGATCTCGCGCTGGTTGACGATCGACTTCTTGTTGCGGAACACGTACTCGATCGGGTCCTCGAGCGTCAGGATGTGGCCGGTGCGCTTCGCATTGCGCAGGTCGAGCATCGACGCGATCGTGGTGGACTTGCCCGAGCCGGTGGCCCCGACCACCAGCACCAGGCCGCGCTTCTCCATGATGATTTCGCTGACGATCGGCGGCAGATGGAGGCTGTCGATCGCCGGGATGTCGTTGGCGATGTAGCGGATCACCACCGAGATCGAAACGCGCCGCTGGAGGGCGGACAGCCGGAAACGCCCGACGCCCCGCACGCCGACTCCCTTGTTCAGCTCGTGCGTCGACAACAGTTCGTCGAAGTCCCCGTCCGAGACGATCTCGGACAGCAGACTCTTGATCATGTTGTTGTCCATCAACTGCTGGTTGATGGGGATCGAGGTGCCGTTGACCTTCATGTGCACCGCCGACCCCACCGCGATGAAGAGGTCCGACGCCTTCTTCTCCGACATCAGTTTGAACAGCCGCTCCATCGCCATCGCTGATCCTTCGCTGGTACCGACGTCGGAAACGACGACAGCACCCAGATTGTCGGCTCGCAGCCCGCGAACTTCAGTCGCCGCGCAGCAATTCGTTGATGCTGGTCTTCGCACGCGTCTCCGCGGTCACCTGTTTGACGACGACCGCGCAATACAGGCCGTACGCTCCGTCCGGCGACGGCAACGAACCGGGGACGACGACCGAGCCGGACGGAATGCGTCCGTAGCTGATCGACCCGGTCCGCCGGTCGTAGATCTTCGTCGACTGCGAGAGGAAGACGCCCATCGACAACACGGAATTCTCCTCGACGATGACGCCCTCGACGACCTCGGAACGCGCGCCGATGAAACAGTTGTCTTCGATGATGGTCGGATTCGCCTGCAACGGCTCGAGCACGCCGCCGATGCCGACGCCGCCCGACAGATGCACGTTGCGCCCGATCTGGGCACACGAGCCGACCGTCGCCCACGTATCGACCATCGTGTTCTCGCCGACGTACGCGC
>CAXTPX010000148.1:0-6720 GCA_964246005.1 uncultured Burkholderiaceae bacterium
CGTCGGTGGCTGCTTGGCGTGCCCACCATCTTCTCCGTCGCGATGCTCGGCGGCTGTGCGAGCGCGCCGCCTCCGCCGGTTCCGATGACCTGCACCGTCGAAGCGTCGGCCGACGTCAACCCCACGATCAGCAAGCGACCGTCACCCCTGCTCGTCCGCCTGTACGCGTTGAAGTCGGCCGCTGCGTTCAACGGCGCCGACTTCATCGCGTTGTATCAGCACGACCAGACCGAACTCGCGACCGACCTGACCGGCAAGGACGAGTACACGATCACGCCAGGCGAGCATCGGTCCTGCTCGAAACTCCTCACGAGCGATACCCGGTTCATCGGCGTCGTCGCGGCGTTTCGCGACCTCGAGCACGCCACGTGGCGCGGCGTCGCACCGATCGAAGGCGGGAAGAAGGCCACGGTCGTCGTCCACGCCAACGCGCTGTCCGTCGACGTCGTCGTGAGTCGCTGACGCGACCGCGCTGCGATGACTCGCCGATGAGTTCGCACGGAAAGGTCAGCTGGTCGCAGGGCATGTTCCTGCTGCCGCACCAGTTCCAGCAGGAGGCCCGCTACGTCGAACACCTGGTCGACATGCGCGTGCGTGCGACCGGCCCCTACGCATGGGGTTATTTCGACATGGCCATCGACGAGGCGCAACTGGCCGTGGGCCGGATCGGTCTCGTTCGCGCGAGCGGCATCCTGCCGGATGGCGCGCCGTTCGCGATGCCCGAGAGCGATGAAGCGCCGGTGTCGTTCGAGGTCCCGGCCGACATCAAGGGCGAGATCGTGTATCTCGCGGTCCCGCGCCACCGCGAGGGCGTGACGCAGGCGCGGGGCGACGGGGACGACTCGCAGGCGCTGTTTCGCTGGCGCATCGCGACCGAGGAATTGCGCGACCTCACCAATGCGGCCGACGATCCCGAACCGGTCCAGACGGCGAGTCTCGAACTGCGCCTGCTGCGGCAGCGCGATGTGTCGGACGCGTATGCGTTGCTCGGCGTCGCGCGGGTGCTCGAGTGCCGCACCGATCGACAGGTCGTGCTCGATCGCGACTACACGCCGCCGCAGATCCGCATCGACGCGAGCCGGCAACTGTCGTCCCAGGCATCGCTGCTGCACGGACTGATCCACCAGCGATCGCGCGCGCTGGCGGCCCGCATCGGCCAGCTCAGCCACGGCATCTCCGAACTCGCGGACTTCCTGATGCTGCAGGCATTGAATCGCGCCGAGCCGATCTTCCGGCAGCACGCGCTCGCACCGACCGAGCATCCGAAGAGTCTCCACGCCGACTGCCTGCGCCTGTGCGGCGATCTCGCCACCTTCACGAACGAGTCGCGCACCTCGACCGATTACGCGCTCTATCGCCACGAGGATCTCGACGGATCGTTCCGGCCGATCGTCGCCGACCTGCGACGCATGTTGTCGACGGTGCTCGACTGGACGGCGCAGCGGCTCGACCTGATCGAGAAGAGTCATGGCGTGCGGGTCGCGATCCTGGCCGACGAAGAGATGGCGCGCTCGGCGAGCTTCGTGATCGCGGTCAATGCGCAGATGCCGACGGAGCATCTGCGCGCCCGCTTCCCGGCACAGTCGAAGCTCGGTCCGCCGGACCGGCTGCGCGACCTGGTCAATCTGCAGCTGCCCGGCGTCGTCATGCGTTCGCTGCCGACCGCGCCGCGCCAGTTGCCGTTCCATGCGGGCTTCCACTACTTCGAGCTCGATCGCGGCGGCGAACTGTGGAAGCAGCTGGTCAATAGCGGCAGCCTCGCGCTCCACGTGGCAGGCGACTTTCCCGGGCTCGAGCTGGAGCTCTGGGCCATCCGCAACTAGGGCGGCGCGTACATCCGATGGACCCATTCGCCGCCGCCACCGATCCGTTCGCCGACATCGACGAACAGCATCGCACGTACATCAAGCCGCGCCCCGGCAGTCGCTCGGCGCGTTCGACCGGCGCCGACGCGGTCGCGAGCCAGTCCCGCAGCGCGCCGCCGATCGACCCCGCGATCATCCGGCACGGGCTCAATCCGCTGATCGCGCTGGCCAACCGCCTGCTCGTCCTGGTGCCGCCGTTGCGCTCGACGCGACAGGTCACCGACGTGGCCGAACTGCGGCAGTCGCTCGCGCAGAACGTTCGCGATTTCGCGGCCGCTGCAGCGGCTGCGGGCATCGCACCCGATCGCGTGATGGCCGCACGCTACGTGCTGTGCACGATGATCGACGAGGCCGCATCCGATACGCCCTGGGGTGGCTCGGGCGTGTGGGCGCAGCACAGCCTGCTCGCGATGTTCCACAACGAGACCGAGGGTGGCGAGAAGGTGTTCCAGCTGATGGCGCGCCTCGCCGAGAATCCGTCGACGAACCTCGACCTCCTCGAACTGATCTATTGCGCGGTCTCGCTCGGTTTCGAAGGCCGTTACCGGATCATCGCGAACGGCCAGGCGCAGCTCGAAGCGATCCGCAACAAGCTCGCGCAGATCATCCGCAAGGAACGCGGCGACTACCCGCAGGCGCTCGCCCAGCACTGGCTCGGGCAGGCCAGCACGCAACGCAAGACCGTCGGCTGGCTCCCGCTCGCGGCGACCGCTGCGATCGCGGCGGTGGTCCTGACGGCGGTCTACCTCGTGCTGTACTTCTCGCTCGAGGCCTACTCGGATCCGGTCTACGGGCAGATCCAGGCGCTGCAGGTCACGCCACCGCCGATCGCGCCGCCCATCGCCGCGCCCACGCCGCGTCTCGCACAGTTTCTCCGGCCCGACATCCAGGCCGGCACGGTCGCCGTGCGCGACGACGTGGATCGCAGCGTCGTGACCATCCGCGGCGACGGCGTGTTCGCGGTCGGCAGTGCGTCGCTGCTGCCCGACCGCGAAGCGTTGATGGGCCGCATCGGCGACGCCATCGCCCAGCTGCCGGGCGACGTGCTCGTGACCGGTCATACCGACAACCAGCCGATCGCGCGATCCGCGCGCTTCCCGTCGAACTTCCGCCTGTCGGAAGAGCGTGCGTTCGCCGTGCGTGACGTGCTGGCGGCGCACGGCGTCGGCCAGGCGCGCATCAAGGCCGAGGGGCGGGCGGAGTTCGAGCCGATCGACCGCGCCGACACGCCTGTCGCCCGCGCGAAGAACCGGCGCGTCGAGGTGACGCTGTTCGTCCCGGGACGCGGCTCGCCGCAGGCCGCCCCGACGCCCGCACGATGATGCGTCGCGTCTTCGGCTTCGTCTTCAATCGCTGGGTGCTCCTCGCGATCATCTTCGTCTGCGTCGCGCTGACGATCTGGATCATCGGACCGCTCGTCTCGATCGGCGAGGTGCGACCGCTTTTCACCGACAGGTCGCGCTGGATCACCATCGGCGTCGTCGGCCTCCTGATCGCGCTGGTACTCGCATGGCAGGCGTGGCGCGCGCGGCGGGCCAATGCAGCGGTCGTGGGCCAGTTGATGGCACAGCCGGCGGCGGAGGTCGAGAAGGAACGCGAGTCACCCGACCTCGCAGCGGTGCGCGAACGCTTCGAGCAGGCGTTCGTCACGCTGCGACGCGCCCGCTTCGGCGACGCCGGCCTCCTGAAGGGCTGGGCGTCGCGCTTCAACGGGCGCTACGTCTACGAGCTGCCGTGGTACCTGATCATCGGGGCGCCCGGCTCCGGCAAGACGACCGCCCTCGAGAACTGCGGCCTCAAGTTTCCACTGAACGCGACGCTCGGCAGCCATGCGGTGCGCGGCGTCGGCGGCACGCGCAACTGCGACTGGTGGTTCACCGACCAGGCCGTGCTGATCGACACGGCGGGTCGCTTCACGACCCAGGATAGCGACGCCGACAACGACCGTGCGACGTGGCGCGGCTTCCTGCAGATGCTGAAGCGCTCTCGACCGCGGCAGCCGGTCAACGGCGTGCTCGTCACGGTCTCCATCACCGACCTGCTGTCGCGCACCGCCGAGGAACGCGAGACCTATGCGACCACGGTGCGGCTTCGCATCCACGAGTTGAACGAAGCCCTCGGGATCCGCATCCCGATCTATCTCATGGTCACCAAGTGCGACCTGATCGCGGGCTTCATGGATTACTTCGCGACGCTCGACAAGGAGCAGCGCGCCGCGGCCTGGGGTTGCACGTTTCCGTTCGATGTCGCGACCACCGAGAACCTGAAGACCTTCGACGTCGAGTTCGACGGACTGCTGAAGCGGCTCGACCTGGGCCTCGTCGATCAACTGCAGTCCGAACGCGACCCGCAGCGTCGCGTTCGCCTCTACGGCTTTCCGAACCAGTTCGCCGGCACGCGCGCGCCGCTGAAGGAGTTCCTCGACACGGTCTTCTCGCCGTCGTCGTACGAGCGCGAGACGTTGCTGCGCGGCGTCTACTTCATCAGCGGCACGCAGGAAGGCACGCCGATCGATCGCGTGATGGGCTCGGTCGCCCGCGCGTTCGGGCTCGAACGCGCGATCGTCGCGCCCAACCAGACCGCCGGCCGAAGCTATTTCCTCACGCGCCTGCTCGGCGACGTCGTCTTCGCCGAACGCGGTCTCGCCGGGACGAACCTGCGCTGGGAACGCAAGCGCGCGGCGATCGCGATCGGCGCGTACGCGGCGTTGGCGACGGTCGCGGTCGGCCTGCTCGTCGCATGGTCCGTCAGCTTCGTCGGCAACCGTCGCTATGTCGACGAGGTCGCACGCGGTGCCGAACAGGTGCGCGTGAAGGCGCTGTCGGCGGCTGCCAACGTCTCGGCCGACGTGCGGACCGTGGCCCCGACGCTCGACGCGATGCGCAACCTGGGCGAGGTCGGCGACGATTCGTGGAAGCTCGGCTTCGGGCTCTCGCAACGCAGGAAGCTGGTGACGGCCGTCCACAACGCGTACGACCGGATGCTGTTCGCGTTGATGCTGCCGGGCCTCGAGCTCTCCGTCGAGGACCGCCTCAACCGCGAGTACGACGCGCCCGAGCATCAATACGAATCGCTGAAGACCTATCTGATGCTGCACGACGCATCGCACTTCGACGCGGAGGCCCTGAAGCATTACTTCGACGCCGACTGGGACACCCGCTTCAACCGCGTCCTCGACCAGCAGCAACGCAGGTCGCTCGACGATCACCTCGACCGGTTGCTCGCGGAAGGCGCGAGCCCGACGCTGCGTTCGCAGGACAGAACGCTCGTCGATGGCCTGCGGCAGCGCATGACGCAAAAGCCGTTGCCGGATCGCGTGCTGAACCGGATGCGGGCGCAGGGCCTCGGCCGGGAGTATCCGGACTTCACGATCCAGAGCGCGGCGGGCAGCAGCGCTCGCCTGCTGTTCAGCGGCGACGCGCAGAACCGCAGCGTGCCGGGCCTGTATTCGTACGACGGCTATCACAAGGGGTTCCAGACGCAGGTCGCCGATGTCGCGCGCCAGCTCGACGCCGAACAGTCGTGGGTGCTCGGTGCCGCGGACGGGCCGCGCAGCGTGGCGCTGATCGACGGCAACGTGCTCGAGAACCAGGTCCGTACGTTGTATCTGCGCGAATACACCGCTGCGTGGAAGGCGTTCATCGACGGCATCCGCATCAAGCCGCTCGCGGGGTCGACCGATGCGATCCAGGTCGCGCAACTGCTGTCCGCGTCCGATACGCCGCTTCGACCGCTGATGAAGAAGATCTCGCGCGAGACCACGCTCGCTGCGCCCGAACAGCCGGGCGGCGTGGACGGTCTGGTCAGCGGCGTGCGCAAGTCGGTGGTCGAGCAGGGCAAGGCGCTCGCCGGCAGGCTCGGCGCGCCGAAGTTGGTGCTGGCCGCCGATGCCGAGAAGGCCCTGGTCGACGATCAGTTCACCGGCATCCGCCAACTGGTCGCGACGAATGGCGACGGCAAGGCGCCGATCGACCGGGTGATCGCGCAGATCGCCGAGGTGCAGGGATCGCTGGTGGCGGCCGATCGCGCGGTGCAGAGCGGGATCGCACCGCCGCCCTCGTCGTCCACGCCCGCGATGCAGGTCGAGGCATCGCAACTGCCCGAGCCGGTGAAGTCGCTGCTGACGACGCTGACGCAGCAGGGCACGCGGCAGACGCTCGCAGGCGTGCGCGTCAATCTGTCGAACGAAGTGCGCTCCGAGGTCGGCGACTTCTGCCAGAAGGCGTTCACCGGGCGCTACCCGTTCGACCGCACCTCGACCCGCGAAGTGCAGCAGCAGGACTTCGCCCAGGTCTTCGCGCCGGGCGGGAAGATCGACCAGCTGATGACGAAGCTCGGACCGTACGTCGACACGTCCACCCGCACCTGGCACTTCCGGCCGGTGGACGGCGTGACGCTCAGCAGCGAAAGCGGCGGGCTCGCGCAGTTGCAGCGGGCGCAGGCGATCCGCGACGCGTTCTTCCCGGGCACGGCGACGCCGACCGTCCGCGTCACGTTCAAGCCGGTCGAGATGGATTCGTACTTCTCGCTCTTCAGCCTCGACGTCGACGGCCAGCCGGTCCGATACGACCACGGTCCGCTGATCGCATCGACCATCACGTGGCCCGGACCGCGCGGATCGAGCCAGGTCCGGCTCCTCGTCACGCCGGCGCCGCCACCCGGCACGCCCGACCTGTTGTTCGAAGGCCCCTGGGCGCTGCTGCACATGATCGACCGCGTGAAGATGGAGCCGACCAGCGCACCCGAGAAGTTCATTGCGACCTTCAACATCGCACAGCACTGGGCCCGCTTCGAGGTCGGTGCGACGAGCGTGCGCCATCCGCTCAACATGCCGGAGCGGCGCGACTTCCGCTGC
>CAXTPX010000149.1:0-6715 GCA_964246005.1 uncultured Burkholderiaceae bacterium
CTGCCGGGTCCTCAGGCAGGGGCTGGCCAACACCTGCACGAACGGGATGCCGCGCAGCCGCGGCGCGAGCGCCCGCGCCTGGTCCTCGCCGTGCGGCGTGAGTCCCAGGTCGGTCTTCCCGGTGTGCTGTCCCGTGATCGACCAGGCGGTCTCGCCGTGTCGAATGAGGTACAGCTGCAGCGGCACGATCAGGCGGCTTCCATCGCAACGTCGTAGGCGCCGCGCACCGCCGCGCCGTTGCAGGCGGCGCGATGCAGCAGCGCCGCCTGCGCCTTCACGCGATGCGCTTCGTCGCCCGCCCAGATCGCGAGCGCCGGCTCCTGCAGTGCGCGGCCGAACGAGAACGACAGCGGCCAGGGCCGTCGTGACGCGTGCGAGACGGGCTGCCGATGCATCGCCGCCAGTCGCCCGGACGCCAGTTCGCCGGACTGACCACCGGACAGGAAGGCGATGCCGGCCACGGCGCCCGGCACGGACCGGAGCAGGCAGGTCACCGTGGCGTCCGCGACCGCGAAGTCATCGACCTGGATCGGGCAGGCGAGGCCGGGCACGACCATGTTCGGCTTGAGGATCATGCCTTCGAGCAGCACACCCTGACGGTCGAGTTCGTCGAACGTGCGCAAGAGCGTCTCGTGCGTGACGTCGCGGCAGCGCTGCAGCGAGTGGTCACCGTCCATCAGCACTTCGGGCTCGACGATCGGCACCAGCATCGCCTCCTGGCAGAGCGCTGCGTAGCGCGCGAGCGCCTGCGCGTTGACCGCGATGCAGGCGCGCGTCGGCAGTCCCGCGCCGATCGCGATCACGGCGCGCCACTTGGCGAACCGTGCGCCCGCCGCGACGTAGGCTGCGAGCCGCGCGCGCAACCCGTCGAGGCCTTCGGTCACGCGTTCGCCCGCATGTCCGGCGAGCGGCTCGGCGCCGAGGTCGACCTTGATGCCTGGGATGATGCCGGCGTCGCGCAGCACGGTCACGAACGCGACGCCCTCCGTGGTGTGCTGGTGGATCGTCTCGTCGAACAGGATCGCACCGCTGATGAACCGTGCGAGTCCGGGCGTGCACACGAGCAGCTCGCGCCAGGCGCGTCGCGCCTCGACGGTCTGCGGGATGCCGGCGGCGGCGAAGCGGCGGTTGCAGGTGCCGGTGCTCTCGTCCATCGCCAGGAGGCCGTGGCCGTCGGCCATCAGCGCGGCGGCGGTCTCTGTCAGCGCCGTCGCGTTCACGCCGGCCACATCCACTCGAGGATCTCGGGCATGTCCTTGCCGTGCGTGTCGATGTAGCGCTTGTGCTCGATCAGCTTGTCCTGGGTCATCTGCTTCAGGTAGTCGGCCCTGCTGCCGTGCACCGGGACGCGATCGATCACGTCCTGGACCAGGTGGAAACGGTCGAGATCGTTCTGCACGCGCATGTCGAACGGCGTCGTGATCGTGCCTTCCTCCTTGTAGCCGCGCACGTGGAGGTTGCGATTGGCCCGTCGATAGGTCAGCCGGTGGATCAGCCACGGATAGCCGTGGAACGCGAAGATGATGTGCTTGTCGCGCGTGAACAGCGAGTCGTAGTCGGCGTCGCTCATCCCGTGCGGATGCTCGCTCGACGACTGCAGGCGCATCAGGTCCACGACGTTGACGACGCGGACCTTGAGCTCGGGCAGGTGCTCCCGAAGGATCGAGACGGCGGCCATGACCTCGAGCGTCGGCGTGTCGCCGCAGCACGCCATCACCACGTCGGGCTCGCCGTCCTGGTCGTTGCTGGCCCACGGCCAGATGCCGATGCCTTCGGTGCAGTGGACGACCGCGGCCTCCATCGTCAGCCACTGCGGCAGCGGATGCTTGCCGGCCACCACCACGTTGACGTAATTGCGGCTTCGCAGGCAATGGTCGACCACCGACAGCAGGCAGTTGGCATCGGGCGGCAGATAGGCACGCACGATGTCGGCCTTCTTGTTGATGACGTGATCGAGGAAGCCCGGGTCCTGGTGCGTGAAGCCGTTGTGATCCTGTTGCCAGACGTGCGACGCGAGCAGGTAGTTGAGCGACGCGATCGGCCGGCGCCACGGCAGTTCTCGGGTCACCTTCAGCCACTTGGCATGCTGGCTGAACATCGAATCGACGATGCGGATGAAGGCCTCGTAGCTGTTGAAGAGGCCGTGCCGGCCGGTCAGCAGATAGCCTTCGAGCCAGCCTTCGCATTGATGCTCGCTCAGCATCGAATCGAGTACGCGGCCGGCGGGCGCGAGCCACTCGTCGTTCTCGACGGTGCGTGCGTCCCACTGGCGATCCGTCGCTTCGAAGACGGCGCCGAGGAGGTTCGACAGGGTCTCGTCGGGACCGAAGAGGCGAAAGTTGTGCTGCGCCTGGTTGCACTTCACGACGTCCCGCAGGAACCGGCCCAGCACGATCGTGTCCTGTCCCTGCAACGCGCCGGGTGCAGGAACGTCGACCGCGTAATCGCGAAAGTCCGGCATGTGCAGGTCGTGCAGCACCAACCCACCGTTCGCGTGCGGATTGGCGCCCATCCGACGATCGCCCTTCGGCGCCAGCTCGGCCAGTTCCGGCTTCAGCCGACCGTTCCCGTCGAACAGTTCTTCGGCCCGATAGCTCTTCATCCAGCTTTCGAGCTGGCCGACATGCTCGGGGTGTTGCGCGTCGACGAGCAGCGGCACCTGGTGCGAGCGGAACGTGCCTTCGCACGGCAGGCCGTCCACGACTTTCGGTCCGGTCCAGCCCTTCGGCGAGCGGAGCACGATCATCGGCCACCGTGGCCTAGTCGGCGTGCGGTCGGTACGGGCGGTTTCCTGCGCCTGCCGGATCATCGCGATCGCCACGTCCAGCGCGTCCGCCATCAGCCGGTGCATCGTCATCGGGTCGTCGCCTTCGACGAACAGCGGCGTCCAGCCGCAGCCCCGGAAGAACTGCTCGAGCTCGTCGTGCTCGATGCGCGCGAGCACCGTCGGGTTGCTGATCTTGAACCCGTTCAGATGCAGGATCGGCAGGACCGCGCCATCCGTCGCGGCGTCGAGCATCTTGGTCGACTGCCATGCCGTGGCGAGCGGCCCGGTTTCCGCCTCGCCGTCGCCCACCACGCAGGCGACGATCAGTCCGGGGTTGTCGAACGCGGCGCCGAAGGCGTGGCTGAGCGAGTAGCCCAGTTCGCCCCCCTCGTGGATCGAACCCGGCGTCGTCGGCGCCACGTGACTCGAGATGCCGCCGGGAAACGAGAACTGCTTGAAGAGCTTCTTGAGTCCGGCCTCATCCTGCGTGACGTCCGGATACACGTCGCTCCAGGTCCCTTCGAGATACACGTTCCCGACGATGGCCGGACCGCCGTGGCCGGGTCCGGCGACATAGAACATGTCGAGGTCGTACTGCTGGATGACGCGGTTCAGGTGGACGTAGATGAAGTTCTGGCCCGGCGTCGTGCCCCAATGGCCGACCACCAGCGGCTTCACATGGGCGAGCTTGAGCGGCTCCTTGAGGAGCGGGTTGTCATAGAGATAGATCTGCCCGACCGAGAGGTAGTTGGCCGCTCGCCAATAGGCATTCATCTTTTCCAGCAGGGAGGAGGGGATCGGGTCGTGCGTCATGGGTGGTCTCGAGAATCGGTCCCCCGTTCTAATGCACGCGCTCCCCGCGGTCTGTGCGGTACCGCGCGGACCGACGGATGAATGCGTACGGTGGCGAACAGACCTCGTTCCCGTCCGGTGGGTACGGTAGCGATCCGTTGCCACCGACCGGATCGACATGAACGCGCGACACGAGGCGGCGACCGTGCGCGAGGCGGACGTCGCGAGCGAGCCGGGGGCGCGGCTGCAACTGTTGTCCAACGGCCGCTATCACGTCATGGTCACGGAGCGGGGCGGCGGGTACAGCCGCTGGAACGACCTCGCGCTGACGCGCTGGCGCGAGGACGGCACTTGCGACGATCAGGGTTCCTTCTGCTACCTCCGGGACCTGGACAGCGGGCAGGTGTGGTCGACGGCGCGCGAGCCGATGCTGCAGAGAAGCGGATCGTTCTCGACCGGCTTCTCGCCCGGACTCGCGACCTTCCGCGTCCTTGTCCACGAGATCGAGGTCCATACCGAAGTGTCGGTCTCTGCCGACGACGACGTCGAGCTGCGGCGCGTCCGCATCACCAATCACGCTGCCGTGCCCCGGGCGCTCGGCCTGACCAGTTACGCGGAGATCGTTCTCACGACGGCAGCCGCCGACGCCGCCCATCCGGCCTTCGAGAAGCTGTTCGTCAAGACCGAGGTCCTGCCCAAATCGCAGGCCATCGTCTGCACGCGGCGCGCGCGCGCGCCGAACGAACCGACGCCTTCGTGGTTCCATCGCCTCGATACCGGGCAGCCGTCGTGCGAAGCGTCGTACGAGACGGACCGCGCGCGCTTCGTCGGCCGCGGTCGCTCACTGGCCGATCCTCAGGCGCTCGACGGCCCGGCGGCACTCTCGGGCAGCGCCGGCTCGGTTCTCGATCCGGTCGCGGCCATCCGATGCGGCTTGCGCTTGCGCCCGGGCGAGACGGTGACGATCGACCTGATCAGCGGCGTCGGCGACACCCGCGACGGCTGTCTCGCGCTGATTCGCAAATACCGGGACCGACCCGCGGCGGACCTCGTCACCGGCTCCGCGACGACGCATGCGCTCGCGGTGCTCGAACGCCTGCAGTCGTCCACCGACGATGCACGCACGTACGCGGACCTGGCTGCCTCGGTTCTCCGGCCGGACGCGGCGCTTCGCGCGGATGAGACGGTTCTCGCCGCCAACGAACAGGGCCAGTCCGGCTTGTGGCGCTTCGGTATTTCGGGCGACCTGCCGATCGTGCTGTTGCGGACCGCCGATCGGAAGAATCTCGAGCAGGCACGTCGCGTCCTGAAAGCTCATGCCTACTGGCGCCAGTGCGGCCTCGCCGTGGATCTCGTGATCCTCGCCGATGGCGGCGCCCCGCACGACGCCGATCTTCCGACACGGCTGATCGCGCTGGCCGACGCTGCTCTCGTCGACAAGCCGGGCGGCGTCTTCGTGCGGTCCGTCGACCAGGTCGCCGAGGCCGATCGCATCCTTCTGCAAGCCGTGGCACGGGTCGTCATCGGCGACGGACAACGGTTGCCGCGGCCTGCGCCCGCTCCGGCCGCGCGCAACGGCGGATCGTCGCGAGCGATGCTGCGCCACGCCGACCGGATCGCTGCGCGCTCGGGTCCGACCGACGTCGTTCACGAACGTGCGCTGATCTTCGGCAACGGCATCGGTGGCTTCTCGTCGGACGGCAGCGAGTACGTCGTCACGATCACGCCGTCGGCGATGACGCCGGCGCCGTGGATCAATGTCCTCGCGAATCCCACGTTCGGCACGATCGTCTCCGAAAGCGGGAGCGCCGCCACCTGGAGCGAAAACGCGCAGGAATTCCGTCTGACCCCCTGGTCGAACGACCCGGTGGCGGACGCCAACACCGAGGCGTTCTACCTCCGCGACGAGGACCGTGGCGATTGCTGGTCTCCCACGCTTCTTCCGCGCGGCGGCGCGACGCCCTACGTGACCCGCCACGGCTTCGGCTACAGCGTGTTCGAGCACCGTGAACACGGGATCGACAGCGAGCTGACGGTCTTCGTCGCGATCGATGCGCCGGTGAAGTTCGCGCTGCTCGAGCTGACCAACCGGTCGGATCGGAATCGCCGCCTCAGCGTCACCGGTTATGTCGAATGGGTGCTCGGCGACGAGCGTGCGAAGACCGCGATGCACGTGAGCACGGCCGTCGAACCCGGCCGCAACGTCATCTATGCCCGCAATCCCTACACGACGGACTTCGCGGGACGAACCGCGTTCTTCGAGGTCGACCCCGACGCCGGGCCGGACGCGAGCCTGTGCGGTGATCGCCGCGAGTTCATCGGATGCGGCGGCAGCCTGCGCGATCCCGCAGCGATGTCGACGGACCGTCTGTCCGGCAGCGTCGGCTTCGCGCTCGACCCGTGCGCGGCCATCCGGGTCGGCGTGTCGCTCGCGGCTGGTGAGACGACCGAGATCGTCTTCCGTCTGGGGGCCGGCGTGACGCGCGATGCGGCGTACCAACTCGTGGCGCGCGGCCGCGGGCCGGCCGCGGCGCACGAGGCGCTGGCGAACGTCAAGCGCTACTGGGCCCGCACCCTGGGCGCCGTGCAGGTCGAGACGCCCGATCGATCGCTCGACCTGCTGGTCAACGGCTGGCTGCCGTACCAGACGCTCGCCTGTCGGCTCTGGGCGCGCAACGCGTCCTACCAATCCAGCGGCGCGTTCGGGTTTCGCGATCAGTTGCAGGACGTGATGGCGCTGGTCCATCTCGCGCCTGCGCTGGTGCGCGAGCATCTGCTGCGGAGCGCCGCTCGCCAGTTTGCCGAAGGCGATGCGCAGCACTGGTGGCACCCACCGTCGGGTCGCGGCGTGCGCACGCGCTGCTCGGACGACTATCTGTGGTTGCCGCTGGCTGCCTGTCGCTACGTCGCGGTCACCGGCGACCGCGACGTCCTCGACGAATCGGTGCCGTTCCTGCAGGGCAGGGTCCTCATGGACGGCGAAGCCTCGAACTACGAGCTGCCGACCGTGTCGTCCGAATCGGGAACCCTGTACGAGCACTGTGTCCGCGCGGTCAGGCACGGCCTGCGCTTCGGTGTGCACGGCCTTCCGCTGATGGGCACGGGCGACTGGAACGACGGCATGAATCTCGTGGGTGCCGAGGGTCGGGGCGAGAG
>CAXTPX010000150.1:0-6700 GCA_964246005.1 uncultured Burkholderiaceae bacterium
AGTGGGTGGCGAAGCTGCGCGACCTCGGCACCGGCGATCGGCCGCTGCTGTTCAAGACCAACATGGAAGCCGGACACGGCGGCAAGTCGGGTCGCTTCCAGCGACTGCACGAGATCGCCGAGGAGTACGCGTTCATGCTCGACCTGGTCGGCATCGCGGAGTGATGTTCTAGCGGTGTGCCCGATCGTCGTTGGTCTTTCCGGCGGCGACGACTCTCGAGTTGGCCGTTGCAGCGGCGTTGCCCTGCGCATCGGCATCGGTCGGCGATTCGCGCGTCATCGCGAGCCACGCGATGGCAACGATGGCGAGGACCAGGATGCGGATGCGGAACGACAGGGATGAATTCACGACATTCCTTCGAGCGAAGTTGCGACGTGCACTGGCAGTGGATGTTCCGGATGACGGATCGCGCCGTCAGCGATTCGAGCGGTGCCGCGTGGTCGAGCCGATCAACCCGAACCCGCCGACGCTCAGCGCCAGCGTTCCGGGTTCGGGCGTCGCATGGACTTGGATGGCGGCGACCCGCTGCAGCGTCAACGCGTCCGCCGCGCTGATGCCGAGATCGCGTGCCGCCTGATCGCCCGCGCCGAGCAGCAGCGGGTTCAGGCCCGTGATCACGCCGAACTGCACGAGCGCGTCGAGGTACGAGCCGTACTTGCTGGCATGCAGGTAGTCGTCGTACCAAAGGTTCATCAGGTCGCCGGGCGTCGACTGCGTGAAGACGCCGCCGGCATCGTAGAAGCCGCTCGTCTTCACGAGACCGTGATCGAACGCGTACTGGAATGCGTCACCGACCGGAATGACGCCGGCGAAGTCGTGGTCGAGCAGCAGTTCGCCGTGGAAGTCGGTGCGCAGGTCGGCCGTCATCGCCGCGAGCGACGCGTAGTACAGCGTCGCGGCGGTTCCGGAAGGCGACGTGCCGGTGTCGACGATCGGGCTGCCGTCCGGCGTGGTCGGATCGCCGACGATGTTCAGGTGCGCGTAGACCATGTCGGGCCGCGCCCAGGTCTCGGTCAGGTAGACCTTCGCATTGGCGTTGGCATCGACGTTCGCGGGGATGACGCGACTCGTGTTGCAACCGGCGGAGAGGCCTGTCGCGACGCAGGCGGCGGCGCTGCCGTAGAGCTCGCTCTCGGTGTAGCTCTGCGGCGCGCCGTCGTGAATGAAGCGTTCGAACTGCCCGGCATACGCCTGGAATTGCGCGAGGTTGGCGTTCCTGCCCTTGCCGGCCGGCAACGCGGCGTCGCTCTGCTCCTGCAGCACGACCGCGTCCCACTTCTGCGACGCGACGTTCTCGCGCAGCTTCCAGTCGCCGCTGGCGGTGTCGAGGAACTGACCGCGCAGCGACGCGGCATTGCGCGCCGAGATCGACACGTCGTAGTTCAGGCCGGCCTCGTCCGTGAACTTCTTGAAGATGCCCGGTACGCCGCCCCACGGGTGCGGCTCCCAGGGGTTCGTGCCCGACTGATCGAGCGCGTAGAACGGCGCGGTCAGATCGTGTACGTTGGCCGCGTTGTAGCGCATCACGGGGTCGATGCGTCCGAAGGTGTAGCTGTTGCCGACGAACAGGATCCTGATCGGATCTGCTTCCGCGCGGCCGAGCGTGCAGACACCGGCGACCGCGAGCGTCAGGCAGGCGAACAACTTCATGCAGCGTCTCCGGGCAGGGGTCCCGCTGTCTGCGACGCGGGATCGCGGGGGGCCGGATTATTGCACCGGGTCGTTCTCAAATAACAGAGGGGTAGTACCGATCTGTTTCTTGCGATGCGACGCCGCGGGCGGTTGCCGGCGTCGGGACGAAGCGGTTCTTCGAGAGGCACGCGATGCGGCGACAGTCAAGCGAGGCGATGAACGACGATCGATGCGACCCGACACGCCGCCGGCTGCTGGTCGCGGGCGCGGCGCTCGGCCTGACCGCGTGCGCGGGCGAGCGATCGGCCGTGCCACGGCGGACCTCGCCGACCGTCGATCTCCACAGCCACGCGGGCCGCCTCATTCCGGCGCGACCGCCCGGCTTCGATCGACCGTTCGTGCCGCTCGCCGGACCGATGCGCGACGGTGGCATGGACGCGGTCTGCCTCGCGGTCGTTGCCGACACGCCGGTCACGCGGATCGAGCAGGGTCGCGTCGTCGCGTGGCGTGAGCCCGAGCCCGGGGAGTTGTACGACTGGTCGCTGAGGGCTTACGCGCGTCTCGAAGCGCTGATCGGGCAGGAGCGGCTCGCGGTGATCGTCGACCGCGCGTCGATGGCCGGCGCGATCGATGCGCCGTCGGTCGTCGTCGCGTCCGAAGGCGCCGACTTCCTCGAAGGACGGCTTGATCGCGTGGACGAGTTCCACGAGCGCTGGTCGCTGCGGCACCTGCAGTTGACGCACTACCGCGTCAACGCGCTGGGCGACATCCAGACACTGCCGCCGGTGCACGGCGGACTGACCGACTTCGGTCGCGCGGTGGTCCGTCGCTGCAACGAGCGCGGCATCGTCGTCGACGTCGCGCATGCGCCGCTCGCGACGGTGCGCGGCGCGGTCGAGGCGGCGAGCCGGCCGCTGGTGCTGTCGCACACCTCGCTCTCGGCGCGCCCCGCGCCGCTCAGTCGCACCATCTCGCCGGAGCACGCGCATCTGATCGCGGGCACCGGCGGCGTGATCGGCATTTGGCCGCCGGCCTCGCGCTTCCCGTCGATGGCGGCGCTCGCGCGCGGCATCCGCGACATGGTCGACGTCGTGGGCGTCGATCACGTCGGCCTCGGCAGCGACATGCTCGGCTTGACCGGTCCGTCGATCTTCCCGAGCTATGCGGATCTGCCGGCGCTTGAACACGCGTTGCGGGACGTCGGCTTCGACGCCGGCGAAGTGGGCCGCATCACCGGTGCGAACTATGTGCGGGTGTTCGACGCCTGCATGCGGACGTGACGCGTTGAACGCGGCGTCAGGCGCCTGTCCGTTGGAACGCCGGCTCAGACGCCTCCATTCTTGGATCCGGACCACGCGCTGTATCGATAGGCTCCAGCCGTTGCAAGAACTGCTGCTCCCAGGATAGGCAACGCGATCGGCAGCGATCGCGCCACTGCGGACGGTAGCGTGTGCGTCCAGGTCACGAAGCTGTCGAGCGCCCAAGGCGTTGCGACGAGCAGCGCGGCCGTCACAACCAGGCTCACGGTGACAATGGAGAGAGCTGTGAGGCCGTATTGCATTTGAGGCTCCATGAACCTGACAAACGTTAGGCAGGTTCGCCGGCGGCGGCCCGGTCGACGATCCACAACGTCCCGCCGCGCGGGGCCAGACGGCCTGCCGGGAGCGACGTGTCGCCGTCCAGCACCCGGCGCACCATCTCGCGCTTGCCGGCGCCGGCGACCAGGAAGAGGACCGCATGGCTCGACTCGAGAACCGGATAGGTGAGCGTCACGCGGACCGGCGCGGTCTCGTTGTCGGTCCTGACCGCGACCGCCCAAGCGGTGCGCTCGTCGAGCGCAGGGGTGCCGGGAAACAGCGACGCGGTATGACCGTCGTCGCCGAGCCCCAGCATCACGACGTCGAACAGCGGGCGATCGTCGTGCAGGACATGACCGCCGTAGAGGGCGTGCAACGACGTCGCGTAGAGATCGGCTGCCACGCGCGCCCGCTCGAACGTCGAGTCGATATCCGCGGCGGCGACGTCGTTGCTCGCGACGTCGCTCGGGACCGGATAGACGTGCGACGCCGGCACGTCGACGTGATCGAGAAGCGCTTCGCGCGCCATCGTCACGTTGCTCGCCGGATCGCCTTCGACGACGAAGCGCTCGTCGCCCCACACGATGTGCACGGCGTCCCATGCGATGCGGTCGCGCCACGGTGCGCGCGCGAGGCAGGCGAAGACGGCCTTCGGCGTCGAACCGCCGGACAGCGCGATGACCGCGCGGCCCCGCTTGTCGACCGCGTGCGCGATCTGCTCGATCAGCCATTCGGCCGCGCGCGTCGCGAGCGAGTCGGCATCGGGCACGACCTCGACCGAGCGGCGGACGGGATCGTGCCGGGTGTTGTCGCTCATGCCGTTTCCTTTCCGGCGCGCGGCAGCACCAGCGTGCGAACCGCCTTCGCGAAGCCTTCGTCGCGGTTGCTGTCGGTGACCGCGTCGACCACGTCCTTCATCCCCTGCGGCGCGTTGCCCATCGCGATCGAGAAGCCGGCGATCTCGAGCATCGAGAGGTCGTTCGGCATGTCGCCGATCGCGGCCATCTGGTCGAGATCGAGTCCCGCATGCGCGGCGAAGGCGCGCAACGCACTGCCCTTGTTGGCCTTCGCGTGCGTGACGTCGAGGTAGTACGACTGCGAGCGCAGCGCACGGGCGTTGGTCGACAGGCGGGGTCCGAGGAACGACTCAGCCCGCGCGAGGAGCGCCGCGTCCTCGCTGCTGCCGACGATCTTGCCGATGCCGGCGATATCGTCGAACGACGTGACCACGGTCGCATCGAAGCCGACCGTGTGGCGCTCGTGCGGGACGTAGCGGCCGTCCGGGTTCGTCACGATCCAGCGGTCGAGCGTGAAGACCCACGCGTCGATGCCCATCGATGCGAAGAGGTCGAGCGCGATGCGCGCGTCGTCGTCGTGCAACGGCTCGAACGCGATCGTCTGCAGGTCGGCATCGAGCAATGCGCCGCCGTTGAAGGCGGCGGCAACGGGTCGTTTCGCCCGGTCGCCGGGCAGGTCGAGCGCCGTCGCAATGCTCGCGAGCCCGCGCGGCGGGCGCGCGCTGACGAACGCGAAGCCGAGGCCGGCCGCGACGAGCTCGTGGACCGCCGCGATGGCGTCGGGCGTGACGATCTTGTCGGGCGTGACCAGCGTGCCGTCGACATCGCTGACGAGGAAGCGGATGGGGCGGTCGGTCATGGGATGAGTTCGTCGTTCCCGCGCAGGCGGGAACCCGGTGGCGTTGGGTGCCGAGCCGCGGACCGCTGCACGACACTGGGTTCCCGACTGCGCGGCAACGACGAAGGCAACATCAGGGCGAACTCTTCGTGTCGGACGAGGGTCACGCCAGCTCCCGCCACCGTCGCCCGTCGCGGATCAACAACTCGTCCGCCGCAGCCGGTCCATTGCTCCCCGCCTTGTAATCGGCGATGGGCGCATAGCCCTTTTCCCAGGCATCGAGGATCGGCTGCACCGCCGCCCAGCCGCCCTCGATGTTGTCGGCGCGCTGGAACAACGTCGCGTCGCCGGTCATGCAGTCGTAGATCAGCGTCTCGTAGCCAGTGTTGGGCTCCGCCTGGAAGTAGTCGCTGTACTTGAAATCCATCTTCACGCCGGAGATCGCGAGTTGCTGGCCGGGCACCTTCGCCTGGAAGTTCACCGAGACGCCTTCTTCCGGCTGCACCTGCAGCACCAGTTCGTTGGACGGCAGCGTGGCCTGCGGCAGGTCGCGGAAGAGGGCGTACGGCACCTGCTTGAAGCGGATCGCGATCTCGGTTCGGCGCGTCGCCAGCGCCTTGCCGGTCCGCACGTAGAACGGCACGTCGGCCCAGCGCCAGTTGTCGATCGCGAGCTTCATCGCGACGTAGGTCTCGGTCGTCGAATCGTGCGCGACGTCGGGCTCCGCGCGGTAATCCTTCACGCGCTTGCCCTGCACGGTGCCGGCCCGGTAGCGACCGCGCACGACGTTGTCGGCGGCCTCGCGCGGCGCCAGCATCCGGATCGCCTGGATCACCTTGGCCTTCTCGCTCCGCACCGCGTCGGCCGAGAACGAGTTGGGCGCCTCCATCGCGCACATCGCGAGCAGCTGGAACATGTGGTTCGGCACCATGTCGCGCAGCGCGCCCGTCGCGTCGTAGAACGAGCCGCGCTTCTCGACGCCGACGGTCTCGCTCGCAGTGATCTGCACGTGGTCGATGTGCTGGCGATTCCACAGCGGCTCGAAGAAGCCGTTCGCGAAGCGCAGCACCATGATGTTCTGTACCGTCTCCTTGCCGAGGAAGTGATCGATGCGGAACACCTGGTCCTCGCGCAGCACCTTGAGGATGATCTTGTCGAGCGCCTTCGCCGACGCGAGGTCGTGGCCGAACGGCTTCTCGATGATGAGACGCCGCCAGCCGCTCTTCGACTGGCGCAGCAGTTGAGAAGCGGCGAGTTGCTGGATGGTCGGCTCGAACAGCGACGACGCGATCGCGAGGTAGAAGATCACGTTGCCGATCGCGGCCTGGTCGCCGTTGCCCGCACCCGCCTTCTTCTTCGACGACGGCGACTCGTTCTGCGACGCGATCAGTTCGCCCAGCTGGACGTAGCCCGCAGGGTCGGACAGGTCGGCCGCCATGTAATGGATGCGTTCGCGCAGGAACGACCACGAGCCCTTTTCGACGCCATCGCCCTTCGCGTCGAACTCACCGCCGGACTCCGCGAAGCGCTCGCGGATCGACGTGGTGAGGTTTTCGCGATACTGCTCGTCGGTCATCGGGCTGCGCGACACGCCGATGACGCGAAAGCCGGCATCGAGCGAGCCCGCGCGGGCGAGGTTGTACAGCGCCGGCATCAGCAGGCGATGCGCGAGGTCGCCCGATGCGCCGAAGATCACCAGCGTGCAAGGCGGCGCCGGTGGCGCATCGACCTGGTCGATCAGATGCGGCGAGTCGGGGCGGTCGCCCTTCCTGCGCGAAGGTCTCTTCGTCATACCTTCTTCGTCACCCCTTCGAGGTGTCCTCCGAACTGGTGGCGCATCGCCGACAGCAGCTTGT
>CAXTPX010000151.1:0-6699 GCA_964246005.1 uncultured Burkholderiaceae bacterium
ATGCTCCTGTCCGGCAACGTCAGCGCGGGGACCGGAAATACCTGCTCGCCCCCCACGCCGAGCGCTTCACGCGAGCTGCAGAGGACCGTGACATCAGCGCACTGCCGGACAACGGCGTGAGCGAATTTCGCGGCTTCCTCGAGAACGTGCTCGCAATTGTCGAGGACCAGCAAGAGATGCTTGTCCTTCAGATGTTCGAGCAACGTCTCGACGGTCGAATTGCCGGGTTTGTCCCTGACGCCGAGTTGCGTCGCCACGGTTTGCAGGAACAGTGCCTTGCTCGTCAATGGCGCGAGTTCGATCAGCCAGGCGCCGTCGACGAACTGTTCCAGGACCCTCGATGCGATCTGAAGGCAGAGCCGCGTCTTGCCGCTCCCGCCCGGCCCTGTCAGCGTGAGCAGGCGCGTCCTGCCCAATAATGCCTCGACGGCAGCCTGCTGTGTTTCACGCCCGATGAACGACGTCAGGTCACGCGGCAGATTGTTCGGGTGCGTCGAGAGGGACTTGATCGGCGGAAAATTGCCCGGCAGGTCGGGGTGCCGGAGTTGGTAGATCTGCTCCGCGTCCACGATGTCCCGGAGCCTGTGCGTCCCGAGGTCGCGTAGCGAAACAGTCTCCGGCAGGTGTGCATGAAGACACTCGTAGGTGCTCCCCGAAAAAAGGCATTGACCCCCATGCGCAGTGGACAGCAGTCTCGAGATCTTGTTGAGCGTCGGACCGCTGTACTCACCGTCACGCAGTTCCGCGGCGCCGGTGTGAACCGCCATGCGCACCTTGATCGTCGCGTTTTCCGGCCATGGCTCGCGAAGAAGCGACTGCTGAGCACCCAGGACCGAATGAAGGGCATCCACGGCGCGGGCGAAGACCGCGCAGAAGCCGTCACCCACCATCTTGAAGACCAGACCGTTGTACTGGCGGATCGCCGATTGCACCATAAGGTCATGTCGCGCCTGCGCGGCGCGCATGCGCTCGGCATCCCTCTCCCACAGTCTGGTGCTTCCTTCGATATCCGTGAAAAGGAAGGTGACCATTCCTTCGGGAAGGGCGGCATCACCGGACTCTGAAGGCATGTCCATCCCGGATCTGGATTCGTCCCTGTTCGCGAGCCCTCGACGATGCCGTCAGGCGTGCGTCCGAATTCTGGCCGTGCGTCCTCAACGCTTCCGCGTGGAAGCGTCGTGCAGGCGCAAGAATGTATTGCACCATAGGTCGACGATGGGCCGTGGGTAACTGCCGGTTCGCGGCCTGCGAACGAGAACTGCGACGATGACCGGGTCGACGTCGTGTCGGAATGACAACTGCTTTCCAACCATCGATGCACGGTGCCCAGCATGGTCCATGATCCGGACACTCGACGTCACGCGACCGTCGCCGACTTCGCGACGGCCGACACGATCATCGATGCGCGTTCACCGGCAGAGTTCGCGATCGACCACATCCCCGGCGCCATCAATTGCCCCGTGTTGTCGGACGACGAGCGGCGCGTCGTCGGCACGGCCTACAAGCAGCAGGGCGCCTTCGAGGCGCGACGCATCGGCGGCGGCATGGTCGCGGCCAATCTCGCGCGGCATTTCGCATCGACGTTCGCGGACAAGCCCGCGTCCTGGAAGCCGATCGTGTATTGCTGGCGCGGCGGCCTGCGGAGCGGCTCGATGGTCCAGTGGATGCGGCTGGTCGGTTGGGACGTGCGTCAACTCGGCAGCGGCTACAAGCAATATCGCCGACACGTCATCACGACGATCGAGACGATCGCGCCCCGGCTCGACCTGCGCGTGCTGTGCGGGCCCACCGGCAGCGCGAAGACCCGCGTCCTCCACGCGCTCGCCGCGACAGGCGCACAGATCCTCGACCTCGAAGGCTGCGCCGATCACAAGGGCTCGGTACTCGGCACGTTGCCCGGCGTCCAGCAGCCGTCGCAAAAGGCGTTCGAGACGCGGATCGCTTCGGTTCTCGCAGGGCTCGACCTCTCGCGACCGGTCTATGTCGAAGCGGAGAGTCGCAGGATCGGCAAGGTCGCGTTGCCGACGCCGCTCCTCGAACGGATGCGCACCAGCCCGTGCGTGGTATTGGTCGCGAGTGTCGATGCACGACTCTCGTACCTGCTGCGGGACTACGCGTATCTCGGGGACGATTCAGAAGGGCTGGCGTCGCGGATCGCATCGCTGCACGGGTTGCAATCGAACGAGACGCTGACGCGTTGGCAGCAATGGGCCCGGGAGCGCGCGTTGCCCTCCCTCTTTCGCGAGCTGATGACCGCGCACTACGACCCGCTGTACCTGCGGTCCCAGGGCGGCAACTTCCTGCAGTTGCGCGAAGCCCTGCGCGTCGAGAGCGAGGGCCTCGAACCGCACGACATTGCGGCGTTGGCCGACCGCATCGTCGGCGCGGAGGCGCGCGCGACCGGCGCCGCATCCGATAATCTGCACGAGTGATCCCGGGCGACCGCCCGGACGTTTCGCGAACGATCGTTCCCGAATCCCTTACTATCGCCCGATGGACGTCATCCGCAAGCTCTCGATCCTCGCCGACGCCGCGAAGTACGACGCGTCGTGCGCGTCGTCGGGCGCCGAGAAGCGCAACTCGCTCGGGGGCAAGGGCATCGGTTCGACCGAAGGGATGGGCATCTGCCACAGCTATGCGCCCGATGGTCGCTGCGTTTCGTTGCTGAAAATCCTGCTGACGAACTTCTGCACCTACGACTGCCTGTATTGCGTCAATCGCGTGTCGTCGAACGTCCCACGGGCGCGCTTCACGGTCGACGAGGTGGTCGACCTCACGCTCGACTTCTACAAGCGCAATTACATCGAAGGCCTGTTCCTGTCGTCCGGCATCATCCAGACGCCCGACTACACGATGGAGCAGGTGGTCGCGGTCGCGCGGAAGCTGCGCGACGAACACGACTTCCGCGGTTACATCCACCTGAAGACGATTCCCGACGCGAGCGATGCGCTGCTCGCCGACGCGGGGCGTTATGCCGACCGCCTCTCGATCAACATCGAGCTGCCGTCCGAAGAAGGCTTGCAGGCGCTCGCGCCCGCGAAGGACGCCCGCGCGATCCGCATCTCGATGGGTCGGCTGCGCGAGAACATCGACGCGGCCAAGGGCGAGCGCCGGGACGCGGCTCGTGTCGCGACGACGCAGATGAAGCCGCTCGTGAAGCCGAAGCGCTTTTCCACCGGCGGCCAGAGCACGCAGATGATCGTCGGTGCCGACGCCAGCGACGACGCGCGCATCCTGTCGGTCAGCTCGAACCTGTATGGCTCGTATCGCCTGAAACGGGTCTACTACTCGGCCTTCAGCCCGATCCCCGATGCGAGCAGCTCGTTGCCGTTGCAGGCGCCACCGCTCGTCCGCGAGCATCGGCTGTACCAGGCAGACTGGCTGATGCGCTTCTACGGCTTCGAGTCGAACGAGATCGTGCAGCGGACCGACGGCATGCTCGACCTCGACGTCGACCCCAAGCTCGGCTGGGCCCTCACGCATCGTGAACGCTTCCCGATCGACATCAACCGCGCGCCGCGCGAAGAGTTGCTGCGAGTACCGGGGCTCGGGGCGAAGACCGTCGAGCGGCTGATCGCTTCGCGGCGCCATCGTCAGATCCGCCGCACCGACCTCGCACGACTGCGCGTCGCGATGGCGAAGGTCCTGCCGTTCGTGACGCTGGCCGACCACATGCCGAAGATGAACGAACTCGACGCCGAGCAATTGAAGCCGAAGCTCACCCGCTTCGTCCAGAAGGAAACCGCGCAGCTCGCGCTGTTCGGCTGAGCGTCATGCGGAGTCGCTCGATGTCGCGCGCGACAGGACGATGCGCGAATTGACGATGCGTTCCGTCACGCTCGCCGACGAGACCGACTTCGCGGGGTGGCGCGCGGCGGCGCGGCGACTGATCGTCGACGACGTCGCACCGGAGGACGTCAGCTGGTCGGTCGGGAGCAGCCAGACGTTGTTGCCGTCGTCGGACGAAGTGGCGTCGAGCGCATCGACGGACGCGCCGGCGTTCACGGTGCCGCGCGCGTTCATGGAGCAGAGTGCCGCTGCCATCCTGCATCGCGACACCGACCGTTTCGGGTTCCTGTACCGCGTGCTGTGGCGCCTGCGACGCGAGCCGGGGCTGATGGAGATTGCGGTCGACCCGGACATCGTGCGGCTCGAAGCGATGACGAAGGCGATCCGGCGCGACCTCCACAAGATGAAGGCCTACGTGCGTTTTCGCGAGGTCGCGGTCGTCGATGCGAGCGGCACGCACCTGCGTCCGGGCCAGGTCGAGCGCGCCATCCGCAACGGCGACCCATCGGAGGCGATCTCGCCGTGGTACGTCGCGTGGTTCGAGCCGTCGCATTACATCGTCGAAGCAGTCGCGCCGTTCTTCACACGCCGCTTCACCGGCATGCGCTGGGCGATCCTCACGCCGGAGCGCAGCGCCTCGTGGGACGGCGAGACCCTGACCCTCGGGCCGGGCGCACTGCGCAGCGACGCGCCGGACGGGGACGTCCTCGAAGACCTGTGGCGAACCTACTACGCGAACATCTTCAATCCCGCGCGCCTGAAGCTCGCCGCGATGCAGGGCCACATGCCGAAGAAGTACTGGCGAAACCTGCCCGAAGCCGAACTGATCGCGCCGCTCGCGGCCGCGGCCCACCGCCGCATGGACGCGATGATCGACGCCGTACCGCAAGCGGCTCCGGCGCGCACCGAACGCGTGATGCAGGCGGCTGGTCATCGTCCGACCCAGGGAGACAGAATGGCCGAGCTCGACCCTTCCGATGCACCCGTCGACCCGTCGACCATCGAGCCGGCCTTCGCCCGGCCCGAGGCGCTCGACCTCGCAGCGTTGCGCGAGGCAGCGAGCGGCTGTCGCGCCTGTCCGTTGTGGGAGCCCGCGACGCAGACCGTGTTCGGCGACGGCGCCGACCAGGCCCGGATCGTCGTCATCGGCGAGCAGCCGGGCGATCAGGAGGATCTCGCCGGCAAGCCGTTCGTGGGACCCGCAGGACAGCTGTTCGATCGCGCGCTCGGCGAGGCCGGCGTCGATCGCAAGACGCTGTACGTCACGAACGCGGTCAAGCACTTCAAGTTCATCGTGCGCGGCAAGCGCCGCATGCACCAGTCGCCGAAGGTGACCGAGATCAAGGCGTGTCGCCCGTGGATGGAGGCCGAGGTCAGTCGCCTCAAGCCGGCGCTGGTGATCGCGATGGGCGCGTCGGCCGCGCAGAGCGTCTTCGGGCGCGTGATGCCGGTGGAGAAGAGCCGGCGACAGTTCTTCGAGCAGGTCATCGGCGGCCATCGCACGCGGGTCGTCGTGACGGTGCATCCGTCGTATCTGCTGCGCCTGCCCGACGAGGCGGCGAAAGCCGCGGCATATGCCAACTTCGTCGAGGACCTGCGCATCGCGCACGCGTCGCTGGACCGACGCTAGATGCTTCGCACCGTCGCCGCGACCCGCTACGTCACGCCGCTGCGCGAAGGCGGATCGCTGCCGGCCGTGATCGAAGCGGACGACGAGGGGCTCTACGTCGTCAAGTTCCGGGGCGCCGGCCAGGGCACGAAGGCGCTGGTCGCCGAACTCGTGGCAGGCGAACTGGCGCGCGCCGCCGGCCTGCCGATCCCCGAGATCGTCCTCGTGGACCTCGAAGGCGAACTGGCCCGCAGCGAACCCGATGCCGAGATCCAGGACCTGATGCGGGCGAGTGTCGGCATCAATCTCGCGCTCGATTACCTGCCGGGTTCGGTGACGTTCGATCCGCTCGCCGAGGTCGTCGCACCCGACCTCGCATCGTCGATCGTCTGGTTCGATGCCTACATCACCAACGTCGACCGCACTGCGCGGAACGCGAACCTGCTGGTCTGGCACCGACGCCTGTGGCTGATCGATCACGGCGCGGCGCTTTACTTCCACCACCATTGGTCGACCGCGCATGACGCAGCGACGAAGCCGTTTCCGTTGATCAGGGATCACGTGCTGTTGCCGTTCGCGAGCGCGCTCGAGGCCGCCGACGAACGCATGACGACGGCGATCACGCCGGCGGTCGTCCGCGACGTGGTCTCCGCGATCCCCGACGACTGGCTGGTGGACGAACCGGGCTTCGACGGTGTTGCGCAACGCGCGGCCTATCGCGACTACCTGAGCGAGCGACTCGTCGCGCCGCGTCGTTTCTTCGAAGAGGCCGTCCGTGCTCGTCACGAACACTGACACGCGCACCTACGACTACGCCGTCGTGCGCGTCGTCCCGCGCGTCGATCGCGGCGAGTTCGTCAACGCGGGCGTGATCGTGTGTTGCGCGACGCAGGGCTTCCTCGAAGCCCGCATCGAACTCGACGATGCGCGGCTGCTGGCGCTCGATCCGACCGTCGAACTCGACGCGATCAAGGCCAACCTCGCGACCATTCCGCTGATCTGCGCCGGCGGGCCCGACGCGGGTCCGATCGGCCGTCTCTCGGTGCGTGAACGCTTCGACTGGCTGGTCGCGCCGCGCAGCACGGCGATCCAGACCGCGCCCGTGCACCTCGGTCGTTGCGATCGACTCGCCGATGCGATCGAGCATCTGCTCGACCGCATGGTGCGCCGCGCCCGCTAGGCGGCATCCATCGGCAGGCCCGGCGCCCAGCCGATCGCATCCTCGACCCACACCGCCGCGTCGAGCAGTCGCCGATCGTCGCCCCAGGCGCACAGCAGTTGCACGCCCAGCGGCAAGCCGG
>CAXTPX010000152.1:0-6668 GCA_964246005.1 uncultured Burkholderiaceae bacterium
AGGCTTGACGAACTTGAGCACGAACTCGTCCTTCTGCTGCGGTGGTTCGGGCGACTCGCGGTCGCGTGGATCGGCAGGATTGCGCAGGAACGAACCGCGCTCCTTCAGGTGGAAGCCGGCGGCCTCGACCTCGCGCACGACGAACTCCTCCTCGACCCGATGCAGCGTGCCCGACTCGGAGATGCCGGTGCCGCTGCGGCCGGCGTGATCGGCGATCACGTAGAGGCCGCCTCGCTTGAGCGCCATGAAGATCGACGCATTCATCGTCGCGCGATCGATGCCCATGTGACCGAAGTCGTGATAGTTGAACATCAGCGTCACGAGGTCGAACGCGTTCGACGAGAGGTCCGCCGGCGCGGGATGATCGAACGGCTGCAGGACCGGCCCGAGATTCGCGGCGGCCGGGCTGCGGGCGCGCTCCGCGATCGCCATCGCCGACGTCCTGCGCGGCGCTGCGGACGCCGCCGGCGATGCCGGTGTCGAAACAACGCCACCCTCGGGCACGGCCGGTGGCGCACGCGATGGATCGGGTGGCGCGCTCTGGCCGTACACGCGTCCGGTCGGGCCGACGGCGCGCGCGAGGAGTTCGCTCGTGTAGCCGCCACCGGCGCTGACGTCGAGCACCGTCATGCCGGGCGCGACGCCGATGAACGCCAGCATCTCCGCCGGCTTCCGCCGCACGTCGGTCGCGCGATCGGCCGCGCTGCGATCGGGACTCGCGACGATCGCCGCGATCGCTTCGGTGTCCAACGCTGGCGGCGGCCGATCGATCGACGTGCCGGTGGACGCGCATCCACCGAGAGCCAGAAGGGCGATGGCGACGGCGCGTCGCGAACGCGACGGCATCCTGCGGATGGCGTGATGGGCTTGCATGGTGCGGACCCGGGACCGGGCACGAGGCAGGGCGACGTTGCCCGACCGCATCATGCGCCGAAGCCTCTCCGGTCAGCCGACGGCCGTCAGCGCGAGCGCATCGTCCGACTCGATGCTGGCCAGGGTCTGCCCGCTGGACGGATCGTCGAGATCGTAACGATTGCGACCTGCGTTCTTCGCGCGGTACAGCGCGACGTCGGCACGCCTGACGAGCTCTTCGGCTTTCATCGCCTGGTCCGCGATGGTGCCCATGTACACCGCGATGCCGATGCTGGCGGTGACCGACAGCGTCGTGCCGTCGAGCTCGAAGTCGAGTCGCATCGAGCGCAGGATCTTCTTCGCGATCGAGCGCACGTCGTCGATGTTGCGCAGTCCCTCGGCGATGACGACGAACTCGTCGCCACCGAGGCGCGCCGCGACGTCGGCGCTGCGGACCGCGTGCACGAGCCGACTCGCGAAGGCCCGCAACAACTTGTCGCCGATCGGATGACCGTGCTGGTCGTTGATCGACTTGAAGCGGTCGACGTCGAGAAAGAACAACGCCATCGCCACGCCGTGGTCGCGGCTGCGTTGCATCGCAGCCGCGATGGCGACTTCGAAGCCGGCACGGTTGAGCAGCCCCGTCAGCGTGTCGGCGTGGATCAGCTGCGACAGGCGCCGGTGCTCGACCTTGTGATCGGTCACGTCCTGATGGATGAAGTGGAAGCCGATCAGCGTGCGGTGCTCGTCGAACTGCGGGATCAACTTGGCGAGGAAGTGCACGGGCCGCAGCCCGGCCCGGCTCTCGAGTTCGAAGACCTGCGACTCGCCGGTCGCGGCGCGCTCCAGGTAAGGCAGGTAGTGCTGGTAGGCCGCCTCGCCGAGTAGGTCGGCCATCGACTTGCCGATGATCTGCGACCGCTCGATGCCGAAGTGTTCCTCGTAGCGCGAGTTGACGAAGTCGTAGCGATGATCGCGGTCGAGGAACGAGACCAGCACGGGGAGCGCGTCGGCGATCGACAGCATGCGGGCCTCGCTGGCCCGCATCGCGGCCGACGCGGCCTTGGCCGCGCTCGTGTCGTGCATCAGGCTCGAGAAGAACTCGAGTTCGCCTGCGAGGTTGCGATGGGCGATCACCGTGTGGTCGATCGGTACCTCGCTGCCATCGGCCGCGACCACCGCGCTCTCGCCGAGCCAGACGCCGTCCTTCAACGCGGCCGGCACGCCCACCGTCAGCAGACGTTCGGCCGCCCAGCGCGGCACGTGGTCCTGCAACGTCGTCGGCCGCAGGTCGTCGTTCAGGCCGAGACCGCGGCACACGCGGCCCGCGGCGTTCATGTACGTCAGGTGGCCCGAAGGGTCGGTCATCGCGACGAAGTCACGACTGCTTTCGAGCAGCGCGACCAGACGGCGGCGATCCTGGTCGCTCGCGATCCGCGATGCCTCCGCCTCGCGCTGGCCGCGCAGCACCTGGTTGAACGCCGACGCGAGCTGCCCGACCTCGTCGCCGCCGACGACATCGACCAGCGAGTCGGCGGACATGGCCGGATCGCGCGCGATGCGCTCCACCTGCTCGCGCAATGCGCAAAGCGGCAACAGCAGCCGCCACGCGAACAGCCAGACCAGCGGCAACGCGATCAGCGCAGCGGCGACCGCGATCTCGATCGTGCGGGTGCCGGCGCGATCGATGGCCGCGAACGCCTCGGCCTCCGGCAGGATCGCGGCGAGCGTCCAGTCGGTCATCGCCAACGGCCGGAAGCTGACGAGGGCCTTGCCACCGTCGTCCAGCTTGCCGAAGGTGACCCCCGGCGCAGCGGCGCTGAGCACCCGCGCCATCGCCGGGCTCTCCGCCCGACGCACCTGCTGCATCAGGCGCGACGGATCGGGGTGCGCGAGGTAGACCGGGTCGGGATAGCTCGCGACGACCGCGAAGTAGCCGGTCTCACCGAGCCTGCTCGTCGCGAGACTGCCGAGCAGGTTCCGCTTCGTCGGCGACAGGACACCGACCATCACGGAGACGACCTGGCCGTCGCCGTCGACGATCGGCACGGCGAAGCTCACGAGCGGCTGGCCGGTGACCTTGCCGCGCAGCGGGTCCGAGATCACCGGCTTCGCGAAGGCCATCGCGCGCTGGAAGTAGGCGCGTTCGTGCACGTCGATGCCGATGAAGGGCTCCTGCGGATACGCGGCCGTCACACGGCCGGCCGGGCTGACGATCATGATCTCGTCGAACATCTGCAACAGCGCCGGTTGCTGCGCTTGCAAGGCGCTGAACCCGGCGGGATCGGCCAGCAGTTCCCGCGGCAGCGCACCGGCCGAAGCGGTCAACGAATCCAGCGCGAGTTTCAGACGCACGTCGAGATCGTCGCCGACGCGGGTGACGAGACCGAGCTGCTGCGTCGACAACGTCGCGAGCAGGTCCTTCTGCGCGTAATGCATGAGGATCGCGCCCATGCCGGACACGAGCGCGAGCGCGCCGATCGAAACCACGATCGAGAACCTGAGCTTCAGACTGAGCGTCTTCATCGCATCGAAGAAGGCCGGCGCCGGCCCATTTCACGGATGCCCAGTCTTCCACGACGTCTGCGATGCGAATGACCGAACAAGACCCACAAAGCGCGGCAATTCGTCCATTCGTGCGAGTCGACGACGACCGCGTCGCGCTGGTCAGATGCGCTTCAGCAATTCACTCTTCTTGGTCGCGAACTCGTCGGCGTCGAGGATGCCGCGCGCGTGCAGGTCGGCCAGCTTCTCGATCGCGACGAAGGGATCGATCGAAGCCGCATCCGCCGTCGGCGGCCGACTCGCGATCGGCTCGCCGACCTCGCGATCGTCGCCCCGTCGCTCGTTCGGCCCGCCGTCTTCCACGACCGGAAGAAGATCGAGGTCGATGTCGCCGAGTTGGCTCGCGAACGTGAGCTTCTGCGCCAATCCCTGCTGCTGCGACACGCCCGCGATGCGATGGTCGCCGGTGTCGTACAGCGTCACGACCCCGCGACGGTCGACCGCGAGCCGCCGCTTCGGCGCGAACCACGCGTAGCGCAGGTCGTTCTGGGCGCCGCTCGTGTCCGGCGCGCCGAGCGAGGCCGGGTACCAGGTGGGTTGCTCGAGCGCATGCGCGAGGCCGGCGCTGCCCATCGTCTGGCTCTGCCATGAGCTGCCGGTCGCCGCGTCGTGCCCGGACTCATCGGCGAGCGACGCCGACAACGCGTCGCACAGCGCGTCGATGCGCCGCTTCAGGTCGTGGTTCGACGGGTCGCCGATCATCACCATGCCGCCCCGCATCCATTGGCCGGTGCCGCCGAAGTCGCGATGATCGAACTGCGCCATGCGACCGCCGCCACGCGCCACGCTGCGACGCATCGCTTCGACCGCCTCGGGACTGAAGCCGGTCCGGTGCGCGAGCGCATCGACCGGGCCGTGCTGCGGGCTCGACTGCGGGCTCGCGTGATCGAGAAGGGACATCACGATTCCTTTCGTGTTCGACATCGATGATGACGACGCCGGATGGCCCCGGCGTCGTGGCGCAGTTCCTGCCCCGGGGGGGTGCCCTACAATGCCGCGTCGATGCCCGGTGGGGCCCGGCGAACGCATCGGGGGACGCATGAAACTGTATTACATGCCATCGGCGTGCTCGCTGTCGGTCCAGATCGCGTTGCACGAACTCGACCTGCCGTACACCAAGGTGCTGGTGGACGCCAGGACGAAGACCCTGCCCGACGGCACCGACTATCGTGCAGTCAATCCGCGCGGCCAGGTGCCCCTGCTGGAACTGGACGATGGCACGCACCTCACCGAGGGGCCGGTGATCATCCAGTACCTCGCCGACCAGAAACCGGGCCCCCTGATCCCGCCCGTCGGCACGATGGAGCGGTATCGCGAACTCGAGTGGCTCAACTACCTGACGTCGGAAGTGCATCAACGCTTCTACCCGCTCTTCGTGTTCGGCCACTTTCGCGACGACCACAAGAGCGACTTCGTCGCCGACCTCGACAAGCGGCTGGCGTTCATCGCCGGGCGCCTCGGCGACCGGCCGCATCTGATGGGCGACGTGTTCACGGCTGCCGACGGCTACCTCTTCACGATGTTGCGCTGGGCTCGCTTCCTGAAGGTCGACCTGACCCGCTGGCCCAACCTGGTCGCCTACGTCGAGCGTGTCGCGACCCGGCCGGCGGTGCGCGCCGCGATGCGCGAGGCCGGCCTGACGACGAGCTGATCGCGCATCGTTCCACGCGACCCGGGATTGGGGCGCGGTGGGTGCTCGCTCGCGCCCCGGCCGCCCCGCCGCGTCGTCGTGGAATCGTCATGCGATTTGCATTACAGTTCAGCGCATGTTGCTCATCCTCGGACTCGACATCGCAGGACAACCGTTTCGCTGGCTCTCTCCCGAAGAGGCGGTCAGCTACAACGCGACCGGCAAGGTGGCCTGGTCGATCGGCGAGCCGGTCGTGATCTTCCACGGTGGCTACAACCGGGCCGGTGTGCAGTCGATCATCGAGTCGGCGCCGATCATCGCGATCGCGCGCTCCGACATCATGGCCGCGAAGGCACTGGCCTACCCCCCGCTCGGCGATCGCAACGATCTGCTGTTCAAGCGCGATCGTCATGTCTGCGCTTTCTGCGGCGAGCAGTTCGGCCGCGACAAGCTGACGCGCGATCACATCCTGCCGCGTTCGCGGGGAGGCAACGACTCGTGGATGAACGTGGTCGCGGCGTGCCGCTTCTGCAACCATCGCAAGGGCGCGAGGACGCCCGAGGAAGCGCACATGCCGCTGCGCTACCTGCCGTATGCGCCGTGCCGCTACGAGCACTTCCTGCTGTCCGGCCGCAACATCCTCGCCGATCAGATGGATTACCTGACGGCGATGCTGCCGGCGCATAGCCGCCTCAACGGATAATGTCCTGAATCCCTAGGGCCCCTGCCCCGCGGCGCCGGATCCTTCTCGACCGGGTTTCGGCCGCGCGCCGAGCGCCTCGTGCAGGACCGTAGCGAGATCGTCCCGCGTGTAGGGCTTGTGCAGCACATGCATCAGGCCGACGAGATCGTCGGGGATCGCGCAGCGTCCGGTGCGGGCCGAGGTCAGCACGATCGGCACACCGCCCCGACGCTGACCCACTTCGACCACGTGGTCGACCACGTCGCCGAGGACGACATCGACCACGTCGCCGAGGACGAGGTCGATCGGTGTGCCGGCGGCGACGATCGCACCGGCCGCATCGGCCGCATCGGCTTCGATCACCTCGTAGCCGAGGTCGCACAACATGGCATTGGCCGTCGCGCGCACCTCGGGATCGTCCTCGACCACGAGCACCGTCCCGGACGGACGAGGGGTCGACCCGGCATCGGACTGCAACTCGGGCTGCATCTCGGGCTTCAACTCGGACGGAACGCAACGAGGCAGATGGATCGTCACGATCGTTCCTCGTTCCGCACCGCGCTCGAGACTCACGAAACCGCCCGATGCCTTCGCCAACGCGTGGACCTGACCCAGGCCGAGCCCGGTCCCCCGACCCACCGGCTTCGTCGTGAACAACGGCTCGAAGGCGCGTCGCATGACGTCGTCGGTCATGCCGGCGCCGCTGTCGACGATCGCGACGGCGACGTACTCGCCCCCGCGGGCGCCCCAGCGTCCGGCCGTCGCATCGTCGACGGATCGATTGCAGGCGAGCAGGGTCATGCCACCCCCATCGGGCATCGCATCCCGGGCATTGACCGCGAGATTGAGAATCGCGATCTCGAGCTCGTCGCGGTCGATCAGACAGGGCCATGGCGCCTCGTCGCAGACCACCTCGACCGCGATCGACTCGTTCACGGC
>CAXTPX010000153.1:0-6659 GCA_964246005.1 uncultured Burkholderiaceae bacterium
GAGACCGCGGGCGTCAGCACGACGGCCGCGGTGTCGTTCGACAGGAACGCGGTGACGACGACGCCCACGCCGTAGAGGAGCAGGAACAGGCGCTGCGGCGATCGCTCCGCGTGGTTGACCGCGACCGACGCGACCCAGTCGAAGAGGCCGGCGCGGCGAGCCGTTTCGGACAGCAGCATCATGCCGATCAGGAAGAGGTAGACGTCGCTGCCCTTGCCGATCGCGTGCATCGCGCGGTCGACCGGCAGCAGGCCGAAGACGACCAGGGCGACCGCGCCCGCGACCGCCCACACCGCTTCCGGCAGCTTGAAGGGACGCACGATCACGCCGGCCGTGGCGACGGCCGCGATGGCCCACGCCGCCTCGTGCGCGGAGGAGAGATTCAGCATCGTCGTCGCTCGTCGCCTGCGGCCCTGGTCGGTCCGGTCACCATTTCCTGCCGTTCGCATTGGGCCCGAGGCGGGTCCCGAGGAGCGCGTGTTCGGGCCAGGCGCCCACGCTCGCGCTGTGTCGACCGAGGGCGTCCGAAGCGCTCGGGTCGCGGTGTCCGACGCGAATCGCATCGCACCCGCTCGCGCCGGTCGAGCCGATCGCCGTCACTTCGACGCGGGTGTCGTCGGGGAGCGGACCTCCGCACTCGGCGGCCCACGACCCCGGCCGTCCCGCGACGGGCCGCATCGCGATCGCCGCTTCGTCGTCGATCCGACACGTGACGGACTCGACGTCCGCGCCGAGCACGAGGGCTCGCACCTCGTCGTCGTCCCGGACACCGGCCACCGTCATGCGCGCGTCGGCCGGCGCGGTCACCAGCACCCAGGGCCACGGCGCATCGAGCGCCTTGAACTTCCAACTCGCGCAGTCGCCATCGACGGCCGCGATCGAGAAGCCGACGGCGCCTTCCTCGACCTGACCGGTGGAGCGCGTCGCGGCATAGATGACGGCGCCGTCGTTCAGGATCTCGTTGTAATGCGTGTGGCCGGTATCGACCATCGCGACGTGCGCGTCGGCGAACAGGCGGCCGATCCGTGCGGCGTCCGCGTGCAGGTCCTCGGGGAATGCATGCATGAAGACGAGGGGTCTCGGCTCGTCGGCCTGGCGAGCCTCGGCGAGCTGGGTCGTGACCCACGCGAGCTGGTCGTCGCCGAGACGGAAATCCGGACCGCCGGCGCCGGCCGCAACGATGTCGAGGAAGAGGGCACGCCGTCCACCGATCCGCAGCATCGCGGGCGCAGCGTCGCCCATCCTTTCCGCGAAGGCGGCGAGCGACTTCGGCTCGAAATCGTGGTCGCCCGGAATGGCGTGGTGCGGCACGACGAGTCGGTCGAGGATCGCGACCACGCGCCGGTACTGCTCGCGCTCGCCGTGGTCGGCGTTGTCGCCGGGCAGGTAGACGAAGTCGATCGCGCCCGGCGGCACGTGGGCATCGATCGAGTCGACGATGCGCGAAAGCGTCGCGACGCTCGACCACCCGTCTTCGCTCGACGCATGCAGGTCGCCGATGTGGAGCCAGCTGACGAAATGGCGGGAGTCCAGGGTCTTCTCCATTGGGTTGCGAGCGCGGGCTCAGGCGCCGGCGGACTGCGCGTCGTGCGGTCGACGCGTCTCCGGCATGAAGCACGCGAAGACGATGAAGCCGACGGCCGCGATCGATGCGAGCACGAGGAAGGTCGGCGTCGTGCCGACCTTCGTCGCCAGATAACCGGCGACCGCGTTGCTGAGGAACGCGCCCAGCCCCTGCGCCGTCGCGACCGCGCCCTGCGCGGCATTGAAACGCCCGGTGCCCTTCGTCAGGTCGGCGATGATCAGCACGGCGACGACACCGAAGATGCCGGCCCCGAGACCGTCCATGCACTGGACGGCGATCAATGCGGCCGGCGCGTCGCTCAGCGTGTACAGCACGCCGCGGGCCGCCAGCATCGCGAACGCGAAAAGGAAGAGCGGCTTCCGTCCGATCCGCGCCGCGAGTCGACCGCTCAGGGCCGCGACGATCATGAACACGACCTGCGAGGCGAGCATGTAGCCGGACGTGTAGAGCACCGCGCGCTCTGCGCCCTGGTCCGCGCCCAGCATCTGCGTGACCAGCGGGACCATCGCGGCGTTCGCGAAATGGAAGATGACGGCGCAGACGAGGAAGATGCGGACCGCAGGTTGTTTCGCGAGGTCGCCGAAGCCGGCGAGCACGCCCTTCACCGACGCGCCGAACGACGCCTTGCCGGCGTCGTCCTTCGCATCGGCGCCCTCGCCGTCGGCGCCGCGCGCGAGGTCGTAGTCGATGTCCTCGGGCCGGATGCGCGACAGGAAGAAGAGCGACAGCGCACACAGGACGACCACGAGCGCGAACATCCATTTCAGGCCGAAGAAGTAGCCGATGGCGCCGATGGCCGCCGCCGCGAACACGTTGCCGGCCGCGTTGAACGCCTGGTTGGTCCCCATCTGCGCATCCATGCGCCGGCGGCCGACGAGGCCGAGCGCCATCGCGGCGAGCGTCGCGGGAAAGATGGCGCCGGCGATGCCGATCAGTCCCTGGCCCGTCGACACGACCGTCAGCGTCGTGAAGAGCGGCGTGACGACGCACGCGATCGCGATCATCACCACGCCGACCGCGATCATCGCCCGCTTCTGCCGCAGTCGATCGATCAGCGCGCCGGCCGGCGTCTGCGCGATCACCTGCGCGATGTTGCCGCAGGCGAGTGCGACGCCGATCTGCGTGCTGTTCCACTGGGCGGACGACTGGAGGAACAGGGCCATGTACGGCCCCATCCCGTTCTGGACGTCGGCGATCGAGAAGTTCAGCGCCTTCAACCAGCCGATGCTGGTTTCCTGGTCGTGCCCGGCATCGCGCCGCGCGGCGGCGGTCGACGACGGCAGCGCGTCGTGCAGCGGGATGTCGGTCACGGGGCGCTCCCGGCTCTAGCGGGCGGGGGCGGGGAACCCGGCAGGCGGCACGGGCGCGGGCGGCACGTCGCCCGCGACCGGCGGCGTCGGCGGGACGGGTGGTCGACCCGGTCCGCGACCCGGCCCGGCGCGCGGCGCGTCGACCGGTCCGGCGGACGCGATCCCCGGCTGCGGCGGTCGCGGCGGCGCGCCCCGGTCACCGCGTGCGTCGGCGCCGGCCGCGGGCGCCGGTGGCGTCGGGCGCTGCATCCGCTCGACGCGCGGTGGCGGTGGCGCGCGGTCATCCGGCATCGGCGCGGGCGTGACGCCGCCCGGGCCGTTCGTGCGGCCTGCGTCCGGCGGCAGCGGTCGCGCGGCGGGGCCGGCCTGGTCGGCCGGCGGCGGCGGCGCGACGGGTGGTGCGGCTTGTGCATGGACGCCCTGTGCCGCGAAGCCGCAAGCGAGAGAAGCGGCCAGTACGCCGGCGCGGGTGGCCGGTGCGAATTTTTCGAAGTTGAACATGATCCGAACCTTGTCGATGGGTGGACCGGGTACCTTCCACGTTTCGTGCCACCGGGTCCGAACGCTCCTGCTCCCTATGAAACCACCCGATGCGCGTCGTCGCAGCGCCCGCCCGGCTGTCGTGATTGACGACGACCGGTGTCCGCGTTCGCGACGATGACCCCGCTCGACCGCCGATGAAGAGTTCGCTCAACACCGCGTTCATCGCGATCTGGCTCTTCGTCGTGGCCACCTGCGTCGCGTCCGCCTTCCTGATGCAGGGGTTGTACCGGCTCGGGGTCGATGCGCGCGTCGACGCGGTGGCCGCCCGCGTCGACAAGGCGGCCGCGTCGCTGCAGCAGCGCTTCGCCGTCTATGCCCACAGCTTCCCGTCGACACCGGACTTCACCGATGCCCAGCGCCGTCGCGAACTCGGCCTGATGCTGCAGATCGTCCTCGAGGAGTTCGACGACGTGGAAGGCGGCTTCTACGCGAAGCGCGACGGCTTCATCGCGTATGCCTTTCCGTCGTACGAAGGCGCGGGCGCGAAGCAGGACGTTCCGGCCGCCGAGACGAGCCGCATCGAGACGCTGGCCGCGAGCGCCTTGTCGACGGGCCTCTCGCAGACGCGGCGTTTCGGTGGCGCGCGGCAGACGTTGATCATCCGCTCGACGGTCGCGGATGCCGGCAGCGAGCTCGCGATCTGGGTCATGGCCCGGGCGCACGTGCGGTCCGACGACGGCACGCGACGCCTGCTCGCCGGACTCGCGCTGCTGGTGTTCTTCACGATCGCGTCGGGCATCGCGCTGCTGTCGATCCTGAAGCGCTGGAACGCGGCACTCGCGTGCCTCGCCACGCGCATCGCCGACGTCGAGCCGGGTGGCGTCGCGACGCTGGCGCCGACCGGCCATCGCGAGATCGATCGCGTGGTCGAACTGGTCGCCGCCCAGCAGGCGGCGCTGGAACAGCAAAGGCGCGCGGCAGTCGGGTTGCAGAACGAACTGGCGCGTGCGCAGCGGGTCGCGTCGGTGGGCCGCATGACGGCTCAGCTGATCCACGAGATCCGCAACCCGATCGCGGCGATGCGGCTGCGCGCCGAGAACGCGCTCGCCGGGGCCGGCAGCCGCGAAGCGGCGCTCGCGCACGTCCTCGACGACGTCCATCGGCTCGACGACCTGCTCGAGCGGATGCAGGCGATGACGCGGCTGAACGCGCTGCACGCGACGCCCGTCGCGATCGATGCGTGGCTCGCGGCGCGGGTCGCGGCGTTCGGCGAGACCGCGCGACGGAGCGGCGTCACGCTCGAACCGGTCGCCCCGGCTGCGACCTGGTCGATCGACCCGGACCAGCTCGGACGGGCGCTCGACAACCTCGTCCTCAATGCGATCCAGCACGTCGCGCCCGATACCGGTTTCGTCCGGATCGTGGCGGCCGTCGAGCCCGGCGTCGCGCTGCGGATCACGGTCGCGGACAACGGGCCGGGCATCGATGCCGCGTCGATCGACCAGGTCTTCGAACCGTTCCATACGACACGGGCGGGGGGCAGCGGCCTCGGCCTGTCGATCGCGCGCGAGATCGTCGAAGCGCACGGCGGCACGCTCGGACTCGTGGCGAGCGGCGCGGCCTCGGCCGATGGAACGGGGGGTGCGATGTTCTCGATGGAGCTGCCATGGCGCGTGTCCTGATCGTCGACGACGACCGGTCGTTTCGCGAGAGCCTGACGGAGACGATCGAATCGTTCGGGCACGTGGTCGTCACCGCGAGCGACGGGGACGAAGGCCTCGCAATCCTTGCGACCCAGTCCATCGCGCTCGCGCTCGTCGACCTCCGCATGCCGGGCATGAGCGGCCTCGAACTCCTCCGCAGCATCAAGGCGGATTCGCGGATGGCGTCGCTGCCGGTGCTGCTGCTGACCGCGTACGCCGACTCGGACAACACGATCGACGCGATGAAGCTGGGCGCGTTCGATCACCTCACGAAGCCGATCGGACGATCGGAGCTCGCGGACGTGCTGGCCCGGGCGCTCCCGACCCGCCCGGCGCCCGCCGCAGCGGCGCCGGCCGCGCCCGCCGCGCCCGGCACCGCGTCGACCACCGAGATGATCGGGGTGGGCCCGGCGATGCGCGCCGTGCAGAAGCTGATCGGCATCGCAGCGTCGAGCGGCGCGACCGTTCTGATCCAGGGCGAGACCGGGACCGGCAAGGAACTCGTGGCGCGTGCGATCCACGCGCACAGCGACCGCGGGCGGACCGGCCCCTTCATCGCGATCAATTGCGCGGCGATCCCGGCCGATCTGCTGGAGAGCGAACTGTTCGGCCATGAGCGCGGCGCGTTCAGCGGCGCGGTGCAGGCGCGCGAAGGGCGCTTCCGCGAGGCGCACGGCGGCACGCTGTTCTTGGACGAGATCGGCGACATGTCGCTCGCGATGCAGGCGAAGCTGCTGCGCGTCCTGCAGGACCGCATCGTCACGCCGATCGGCGGGACCGCGTCGAAGCCGATCGACGTGCGGGTGCTGGCGGCCACCCATCGCGACCTGATCGCGCTCGTCCAGGAACAGCGCTTTCGAGAGGACCTCTTCTATCGGCTCAACGTGTTGCGGATCGACCTGCCGCCGCTGCGCGATCGCGGATCCGACGTCCTCGTGCTGGCGGAGCGGCTGATCGAGCGCTACGCCACCGTTCCGAAGCGCCTGACGGCGGCTGCGGGGAAGGCGCTGCTCGAACATCGCTGGCCGGGCAACGTCCGCGAGCTCGACAACCTGATGCAGAAGGTCGTCCTCGTCGTGCGGGGCAATGCGATCGACGCGGAGGATCTGCAACTGTCCCGCTCACCGTCGCCCGGGTCGGTCCCGTCGGTCGACGAATGGCTCGATCTCGACTACGCGACCGCCACCGCGCGCTTCGAGAAGCTGCTGCTCGAGCGTGCGCTGGCCGCAGTCGACGGGAACCGCAGCGCCGCCGCGCGGCGTCTTGGCATGCATCGCCAGCTGCTGTACACGAAGATGAAGGAGCACGGCCTCGAGTGAACGCGGGTTGTCGCATTCGCGGACAGGCGCTGTCGTGTCTCGAGACGGTCGGCGGCCCGCGGCGCGAGCCGTGTCCCGGCAAGCACGTCCCGATCGTCGCTGGCACGGATCGTGAGACGTCAAGACCATGATCGATCCCCCGGCCCTTCGACCGACCCCGCCCGATCGTGCGGCGACGCGTCGCACCCGGTGGTGGATCGGCGCGCTGGTCGCGATGGTCGGCGCGATCGGCATGCCCGCGCATGGCGAACCGCCGCCG
>CAXTPX010000154.1:0-6618 GCA_964246005.1 uncultured Burkholderiaceae bacterium
CGCTCCGACGGCGCCCAGCGCCGCTCGTGGACGAGCTTGCCGGACTCGTGGAACTCCTGGTCCAGCGTGTTGACGCGCGCCCCGCGCGATGCGCCGTCCTTCGCGGGCAACGCGATCCACTGCACCTCGTGACGCTTCGTGCCGTCGGCCGAGAAGCTGCGCTCGACGCCGCCCGTCGTCGTGACTTCACGCACCTCGCGCACGGCGCCGCTGTCCCACAACGTTTCGGTCCTGCGGCGCTCGCCGCGTTCGAACGCGATGCGGGACGACGGCTGGCCCTTGCTGTTGTAGAGCACGGTGGTCACGGCGCCGCCGAAGCCGCACGCCGACCGATCGTCGAAGTCGGTGCCGAACACCGGACCCGACGCGCAGCGCAGGTCGTTGAGCTTGCCGTCGGCCGTGAACTCGACGACCGCCTGCTCGCGCTGATCGTCCCCGTAGAACGTCAGTCGCTGACGCTGTCCGCTCGGGTACCAGGTGCGTGCGAGACCGACCATGCTGCCGTTGCGGTCGGTTTCCTCACGCGTGAGGACCCGCTTGCCGCCGCCGTCGATCGTCCACTCGCGCGACACGCCTTCCTTGTTGCCGCGCTCGTTGACGCTGAACTCCTTCTCGACCTGGCCCGCCTTGAAATAGCGGACGACACCCATGAACTTGCCGCTCTGTAGCTCCTGCTCGCGCTGGACCTCGCCGGTGTCCGCGTCCTTGCAACGCATGAGGCCGCTCTTGTCGGCGGTCGTGTTGCCGTTGTTCGGGTTCACCGACTGACCGTTGAGTTCGCAGGTCTGGATCGCGAGGACCGGGCCGGCAACGAGCGCAAGGCCGAGCGCCGCCGAACGCGCGAGGAAGCCGATTGTCATGCTGTCTCCGTTCGAAGGGGCAACCGTCATGCTATCGGACGGAAGACGCCGAAGTTGATCCGCGCGATCTGTACCATCGCGTGCTCGTTCGCCCCCGAGACTCGACCCCGACATGATCCGTATTCCCGCAGAGCGCCTACGCCTCTTCACCGCCGACGCTCTGACCGCAGCGGGTCTCGAGCGTCCCGCGGCCGAGCGAGTCGCCGACCTGATGAACCGCGCCGACCTGCAGGGATCGGACGGGCACGGCATCATCCGCCTCGCGCCGTACGTACGGCGCATCCGGAACGGCGGCATCAACGTGCGGCCGACGATCTCGATCGTCAGCGAGCGGCCCGGCATGGCGCTCCTCGACGGTGACAACGCGATGGGGCACCTCGTGATGGAACAGGCCGCGCGGCTCGCCGTCGAGAAGGCGCGGGTCTGCGGCGTCGCGTGGGTCGGTGCCCGGCACAGCAACCACGCGGGGCCCGCGTCGCTGTACGCCCGCATGCCGCTCGACGACGACATGATCGGGATGTACTTCGCGGTCGGCAACGCGAACCACCTGCCGGCTTGGGGCGGGCTCGACATGTTGCTGTCGACCAACCCGATCGCGGTCGCGATTCCGAGCACAAGCGCGAGCGCGGGCGGCGTGCCCATCGTGCTCGACATGGCGACCACCGTCGCGGCATACGGCAAGGTCAAGGCCAAGGCGCAGAAAGGCGAGGCCATGCCCGAAGGCTGGATGGTCGATCGTCAGGGCGCACCGCTCCTCGATCCGAAGCGTGCTGCCGAAGGCTTCCTGCTGCCGATCGGCGGCTACAAGGGCTATGGCCTCGCGTTGATCGTCGGACTGCTCGCGGGCACGCTGAACGGCGCGGCGATGGGCAAGGACGTGATCGACTTCAACGCCGACGAGGTCACGCCCACGAACACCGGCCAGGCCATCCTCGCGATCGATGTCAGCGCATTCGGTGACGTCGATGCGTTCAAGACGCGTGTCGATCAGGTCGCCCGCGACCTGCGCGACAGCGAACGGATGCCCGGCGTCGAGCGGATCTGGTTGCCGGGCGAGCAGAGTCATGCGAAGCGAGTCGAGTACCTGCGGGACGGCGTGCCGATGCCGGACTCGCTGATCGACACGCTTGCCCGGCTCGCCACATCGCTCGACATAACACCGTTACGCACGGGCGAATGACGCCCCTGCTCATTCACCGAGGAAGACCCATGTCCCTGTTTGCCCGTGTGATCGTCTGCGCTGCGCTCGGCACCATCGCCGGAGCGGCCGCCGCGCAAGCGAGCTATCCCGAGCGCCCGATCCGCATGATCGTTCCGCTCGCGGCGGCCAGCGCCGTCGACAACGGCGCGCGCATCATCACGCAGAAGATGTCGGTCAACATGGGCCAGTCGATCGTCGTCGAGAACATCGCCGGCGCGTCGGGGCAGATCGGCGCGGACCGCGTGGCGAAGGCGCCGCCCGATGGCTACACGATCGGCGGCTTCAACGACAGCATCATGACGATGCTGCCGAACATCCAGGCGCTGCCGTGGAACATCCTGAAGGACTTCGCGCCGGTGTCGCTCGTCGCGACGATCGAGTGGGGCATCGTCGCGACGGCCGACACACCGTACAAGACCGTGGCCGACCTGATTGCGGCGGCCCGGGCCCAGCCGGGCAAGATCAACTACGGGTCGGGTGGGGTCGGCAGTCCGCAGCACGTCGCGATGGCGTTGTTCGCATCGAGCGCCGGCGTGCAGATGACGCACGTGCCGTACAAGGGTGCGTCGCAGGCCGCGGTGGGCGTCGCGGGCGGCGAGGTCGCCGTCGCGTTCGAAGGGCTCGCGACCGTGACGTCGCTCGTCGCAAGTCGCCGGCTGAAGCTGCTGGCCGTGTCGAGCAAGGCGCCGCTCGCGCAGTACCCGGGCGTGCCGACCGTGGCGACCTCGGGACTGCCGGGCTACCAGTTCGAGTCGTGGTTCACGATCGTCGCGCCGGCCGGGACGCCGAAGGCGATCGTCGATCGACTGAACGCGGAGGTCTTGAAGGCGCTGAAGGATCCCGAGGTCATCGAGAAGTTCAGGGCGCAGGGACTGACGCCGCGCGGCTCGTCGCCGCAGGAGCTCGGCACGTCGACCCGCGAACAGCTGTCGCGCTACGCGACGCTGATGAAGAACGCGGGGATCGTTGCGGAGTGACGAGTCAGGCGATGCCGCACTGACGCGACGTCGACCACGCACCGCCCGACGCGCCGTAGCGCGCGACCGCGGCTTCGTCGAACGCGAAGCCGAGACCCGGTTCGCGATGCAGCACCAGCGAGCCCTGGTCGACGTCCATCTGCCGATCGAGCAGGCGCCTGAAGTTGAGCACCTGGTCGTCCGGGAAGAACTCGACGAAGCGGGCGTTCGGCGTCGCCGCGACCAGCGGCGCGTGCAGGTCGTGGAACCAGTGCGGCGACACCGTCACGCCGCGGCTGTCGGCATGCGCGGCGATGCGACGCCACTCCGAGATGCCGCCGCACACCGCGGCATCGGTCTGCAGGATCTCGGCGCCGCCCGCATCGATCAGCTCGCGAAAGCGCCAACGGCCGACTTCGATCTCGCCGGTCGCCACCGTGATCGGCGTGATCTGCGCAAGGCGCGCGTGCAGGTCGATCGCGTCCGGCGTGAACGGCTCCTCGATCCAGTACGGGTCGTAGTCCTCGAAGCGCTTCAGGTACTCCATCGCGGTCGGGAGGTCGCGCCACGCGTTGTTGGCGTCGAGCATCAGCAGCACGTCGGGTCCGATCGCGTCGCGTGCGGCGGCGACACGCGCTTCCTCGGCCGCGGGCGACAGGCGGCCCGTCTTCATCTTCACCGCGGTGAACCCCTGCTTCGCGTAGCCGGCCATCTCGGTGCCGAGCATCGCCGCCGACTTGCCGTCGACGTAGTAGCCGCCGCTCGCGTACGCCGGCACCTGGTCGTCGACCATCGCGCCGAGGTAGAGGTGCAGCGGCAAGCCGGCGCTTCTCGCGTTCAGGTCCCAGATCGCGATGTCGAGGATCGACAGCGCGCGCATCACCGAACCGGCCCGGCCCTGCAGCACCGACTCCTGGTACATCGTCTGCCACAACCCTTCGCTGACATGGCTCTCGCGTCCGAGGAGGCGCGGCGCGAACAGCTGCTCGACCGCGACTTTCGCCAGATCGCCCGCGGCGCTGCCGACATAGCAGAAGCCGATGCCTTCGACACCGTCGGTCGAGCGGACCTTGACGAGGCAGTAGTGCCGTTCGCTGACGGTGCGCGTGGCGAACGACGTGACGACGTCGAGGGGGACGACGACGGCAGCGACGTGGATGGAATCGATGATCGGCATGAGTGTTTCGAGAAGGAGGTTGCGCCCGTCGTTGTGTCACGATCGACGCGGGCGACCATCATATCGAGGGCGCGACACCGATCGGCAGCCGGAGAAACGAAGCGTGGAAAGAATCGTCGTTGCGGGAACCGGCACGATGGCGGTCGGCATCGCCGCCGGCTTCATCGATGCGGGCTTCGACGTGATCGTGCTCGGGCGTGACGTGCAGCGGGCGACGAGCGCGCTCGCCGCGGCACATCGCACCGCGACCGCTCTGTCGGCGACCCCGGCACCACGTGCCGGATCGGCGGGATCGCTCGACGCCTGGGACGACTGGTCGGATGTCGTGTGGGTGATCGAGTCGGTGGTCGAGGACCTCGACGTCAAGCGAAGCCTGTTCGCGGACATCGACCGACGCGTGCCGCCGCACGTCCCGATCGGCAGCAACAGCTCGGGCTTTCCGATCACGCGCATCGCCGAAGGACTGCCCACGCGGCGTCGCATGTTCAACGCGCATTACTTCATGCCGGCGCATCTCGTGCCGCTGGTCGAGGTGGCGCTCGGCAGCGACTCGGACCCCGACCTCGGCGAGGCGGTCTGCGCGTTGTATCGACGCGCGGGCAAGAAGCCCGTGCTGGTGAAGAAGGACATCCCCGGCTTCCTCGCCAATCGCATCCAGCACGCGCTGATGCGCGAGTTGCTGTCGTTGATCGACAGCGGCATCGCGAGCGCCGGGGACGTCGATACGGCCGTGCGCTATAGCTTCGGCTTCCGCTACGCGGCCGCGGGTCCGGTACTGCAGAAGGAGATCTCGGGCTGGGACAGCATGGCGCGCGCAGCGGTCGAGATCTATCCATCTCTGTCCAATGCCACCATGCTGGCACACTGCGTCGCCGATCGAATCACGGCAGGCAGGACCGGGATGAAGGCCGGCGCAGGGTTCATCGAATGGACGCCCGAGTCCGCGGCGATCGCGCGGGCTGCCTACGAGAAGCGCTTGAAGGCAGCGTTCGATGTCCTGGCGCTCGATTGAATTTTCAACCAACGAAGGAAGTCACGATGGAACCGATGAAGCCCATGGAACCGATGAAGCCGATGGAAGGCATGAAGCCGATGGAACCCATGAAGCCGATGGAGCCGATGAAGGCGGAGAAGCCGTGGTGGCCCGCCGACCTCGGATCGCCCTCCAGCAGCGGGTCGCAGAACGACACGCGCTACGCGTACTTCGCCGACTCGCATCGGCTCGCCGTCTCGAGCGACGGCAAGGTCAAGGTCTACGACACCGGCGACCACGCCATCAGCGGCTTCGGCCAGCAGCAGAGCGGCAGCAGCTCGATGAAGTTCGACTCCGACAAGGGACAGGTCGACGTCGGCTCGTTGAAGGTCGTGAGCTGACCGCGCTCAGAAGAGACCGGTGATGCGGCCGTCGTCGTCGACGTCGATCGCGGCGGACGACGGCACGGCCGGCAGGCCCGGCATCGTCATCACCTCGCCGCAGATCATCACGACGAACTCGGCGCCGGCCGCGAGCCGCACTTCGCGGATGTCGATCACGTGGCCGCCCGGTGCCCCGCGCAGCGTCGGGTCGGTCGAGAACGAGTACTGCGTCTTCGCGATGCAGACCGGGTAGCGTCCGTAGCCATCCGCCTGCAAGCGGTCGATCTGCTCGCGCACGCGGGCTTCGGCGCTGATGCCGGCGGCGCCGTAGATCCTCCGCGCGACGGCTTCGCACTTCTCCCACAGCGTCGCGTCATCCTCGTAGACGAAGCGGAAGCTCGCCGGCATCGAGTCGGTGATGCGGACGACTTCGTTCGCAAGTGCCTCCGCGCCCGCGCCCCCATCGGACCAGTGGCGCGCCAGCACGACCGGCGCGCCGTGATGGGCGAGACGGTCGGCGAGCAGGTCCCACTCGGCCTGCGTGTCGCGGTCGAAGTGGTTGACGGCGATCACGCACGGCAGCCCGTAGTGCTCGCGCGCGTTGTGCAGGTGGCGCTCGAGGTTCGGCAGCCCGCGTTCGAGCGCGGCGAGGTTCTCCTGCCCCAGCTGCTTCGCGTCGACGCCGCCGTGGAACTTCAACGCGCGGATGCTCGCGACCAGCACCATCGCATCCGGTCGCAGGCCCGACTTGCGACACTTGATGTCGACGAACTTCTCGGCGCCGAGATCCGCGCCGAAGCCGGCCTCGGTCACGACGTAGTCGGCGAGCTTCAGCGCGGTGCGCGTCGCGATCACCGAATTGCAGCCGTGCGCGATGTTCGCGAACGGGCCGCCATGCAGGATCGCCGGGTTGTTCTCGAGCGTCTGCACGAGGTTCGGCTTGATCGCATCGCGCAGCAACGCGGTCATCGCGCCGGCGGCCTGCAACTGGCTCGCCGTCACCGGCTGTCGGTCGACCGTGCTCGCGACGACGATGCGACCGATGCGGGCCTTCAGGTCCGCGAGGTC
>CAXTPX010000155.1:0-6614 GCA_964246005.1 uncultured Burkholderiaceae bacterium
TGGTTAGAATACCGGCCTGTCACGCCGGGGGTCGCGGGTTCGAGTCCCGTCCACTCCGCCAATCATGAAACGGGTTGCAGCGATCGCTGTGACCCGTTTTCGTTTGGAGATTCGCAGTCGATGACCGATCGCATCGCCAGCCATTCTTCGCGTGTCGCGGTCGTCACCGGCGGCGCCCGCGGCATCGGCCGCGCGATCGGCGTCTGGTTCCTGCAGCACGGCTGGAAGGTCGCCCTGCTCGATACGGATGCCACGACGCTCGCACGCACCGCCGAAGAGATCGGTCGGCCCGACGATCTGTTGACGGTCCATTGCGACGTGTCCGACCCGGCACGGGTCGACGACGCTGTCGCAGCCGTCATGAAGCAGTTCGATCGGGTCGACGCGCTCGTCAACAACGCCGGCGTAGCGGTGTTCAAGCCCGCGCTCGAGACGTCGTTCGTTGAGTGGCGCACGGTGATGGCGACCAACCTCGACGGCGCGTTCCTGTGCACGCAGGCATTCGGCGCGCTGATGGTCGCCGCCGGCAGCGGCGCCATCGTCAACATCGCATCGATCTCCGGTCTGCGGGCGAGCACGTTGCGCGTCGCGTACGGCACGAGCAAGGCCGCATTGATCCACATGTCGAAGCAGCATGCCGTCGAACTCGGCAATGCCGGTGTCCGTGTCAATGTCGTCGCGCCCGGGCCGGTGGAAACCGAGATGGCCAAGCTCGTGCACAGCGTCGGCATCCGGTCCGACTATCACGACGCGATCCCGCTGAACCGGTACGGCACGACCGAGGAGATGGCCGAGGTGGTCGGCTTCCTCTGCAGCGACCAGGCCAGCTTCGTCAATGGTCAGGTGGTCGCGATCGATGGCGGCTTCGATGCAGCGGGCGTGGGGCTACCGACGCTGCGTCGTCGCCTGCAGGAGGCGGCGGCCCCCGATTGACGCACTTGACGGATTCTTGCGGTGCATGTTCGACTGGCACCGGCTTTGCTTGAGCGGTCCAGCGATGCGACTGGCATCGCTTTCAAACTAACGCTCGAGGCCGAATCCCATGCACGCAGGCAGTCGCTCCAAGAAGCTGGTTCACCGACGAATCACCGCCTTTGTCGTCGCGTCGCTCTGCGATGGCGCTGCACTCGCACAGAGCAGCAATGCACCAGATCAGAAAGGTGAACGGGTCGAGATCACGGGATCGGCGATCAAGCGGATCGATGCCGAAACCGCGTTGCCTGTCCAGGTCCTCACGCGCGACGATATCCAGCGACTCGGCGTGACGTCGACCGAGCAGTTGCTGAAACAGGTGACGGCCACCTCCACGTTCGGGCAACAGACCGTCGCCGGCACCGGCGCCGGCGGCGGCCAGGCCGGCAACAGTTCGGTCTCGACCATTTCGCTGCGTGGCCTCGGCCAGAACCGGACGCTGGTGCTGATCAACGGAAGACGCAGTGCACCGGCCCCCGGCGTGAACGCGGTGGACGTGGCGACCATCCCGATCACGATGATCGATCGCGTCGAGATCCTGAAGGACGGCGCCTCGTCCATCTATGGTAGCGACGCCATCGCCGGCGTCGTGAACTTCATCCTGCGGCGCGACGTCACCGGGACCGAAGTCTCGACGACGGTCGGCGCGCCTACGCGCTCGGGCGGGGGCCTGGAGACGAAGTACAACGCGCTCACCGGCTACGGCGACCTCGATGCGGACCGCTTCAACGTGACGCTCGGCGCCGACTACGAACGCACCAAGCCCATCTTCGGGTCGGACCGTTCGTTCGCGCGCAACATCGACGTGCAGAACCGGCTCGACAAGACCAGCGCGACGGCCTTCCCGGCGAACGTCAACGTGCCGACGGCGACATCCTTCGTCGTGCGCAGCCCGACCTACCCGAATTGCGCACCTTCGCTGATCTCGCCGCTCAGCGTCGGCACGTGTCGCTTCGACAATGCGCCGTTCGACTCGCTGCAGGCCGAGACGAAGCTCGAGAACGTCGCGTTGAACGGGCGCTTCAAGATCAACGACAAGACCGAGGCCTATCTCGAGACGGGCTACACCCGCAACGAGACGCGCCAGACCGAGCAGCCGGTGCTGATCAACGGCGCCGCGCAACCGGCCGGCAGTCCATACGCGGTCGACCTGCACAACCTCTACAACTCGCAGTACAGCCAGTTCCCGCGTCTCGGCGTGCTGCTGTTCGGCGGGACGACGCCGGCAGCGCTCTCGAACACCGCGCCGGCCAACGCCTATGCGCTGCTGCCGACCACCAGCCCGTACTACCCGACGGCGTTCGCCGCGGCCAACGGCATCGCGGGTCAACCACTGGCACTGCTGCTGCGATCGTTCCAGACCGGCGCGCGCAAGACCACCGATGTCACGCAGGATTCGCGCTTCCTCGTCGGGGTGAAGGGCAATGCGTTCGGATGGGACTACGACGTCGGCGCGCTCTACAGCAAGGACCGTGTCACGAACCTGTTGACCGGTGGCTGGACGTTGACCGACCAGTACCTGAACCTGCTCAATACCGGCGTCATCAACCCGTTCGGCCCGACCAACAGCCAGGCCGCGCTGAATGCGGCCAACGCGGCGACCTACAACGGCGTATTCACGTCGAGCGTCACGTCGATCGCGAGCATCGACGGCAAGGCGACCCACGAGCTCTTCGAACTGCCGGGCGGCACGTCGGCCGTTGCGACCGGGGTCGAGTTCCGGCGCGAGCGCCTGAACATCGATCCGTCGGCTGCGAACCAGCAGTTCCTCGTGTCGGGTTTCGGATCGGCCGGCGTGCCCACCGGCGCCGCGCGCAACATCGAGTCGGCCTACGTCGAAGTCAATCTGCCGGTGATCAAGCAGATCGAATTCGACGTCGCCGGCCGCTACGACCATTACGAAGCGATCGGCAAGACCTTCAACCCGAAGGCGTCGGTCCGCTGGCAGCCGTACGACGAGATCCTGTTCCGCGCGGCGATCGGCCGCGGCTTCCGCGCGCCGACGTTGCTCGACTCGTACCAGCCCGCCGCCAACGGCATCACCACGAACGGCCAGCGCGATCGCATTCGCTGCCCGGTGGTGACCGCGAGCATCGACTGCAACACGCAGTTCGTGACCATCGGGGGCGGCAATCCGTTGTTGAAGCCGGAGCGGTCCGAGTCGCAGACGCTCGGCTTCGTCTACGAGCCGACGAAGGACTACTCGATCGGCGTCGACGGCTTCTACGTGAAGGTCAAGGACACGATTCGCGTGGGCTTCACGACCGCGCAGATCCTCGGCGATCCGGTGCGCTTCAGTAACCTGATCGTGCGCGGTGCGCCGGACGGCAACGCCAGTGGCGTGGGGCCCATCCTCGGGCTGATCGAGACCCAGGTCAATGCCGGGCAGACCAACGTCAGCGGCGTCGACATCGACCTGAAAGGCCGTGTGTACAACACGCCGGGCGACAAGGTCACGCTGCGTCTCGACGGCACGTACTTCACGCGCTACGACCAGCAGAACGTCCTGGACGGCAGCTACTCGACCTTGATCAACACCCCCCTCAACGGCGGTATCGGCATCGTGCTGCGCTGGCGTCATGTCGCGACCGCGACCTGGGAGCACGGCCCGTTCGCGTTGACGTTCGAGCACAACTATCAGGTCGGCTACACGGACACGCTGACCGCGTTGCAGCCGTTGACGGACACGCCACGGCGGGTCGGTTCGTACACGACGTTCGACACGCAGCTCGCCTACAGCGGCATCAAGAACCTGAAGCTCGCACTCGGTGTCAAGAACCTGGCCGACCGCGACCCGCCGTACACCAACTACGGCGGCGGGTTCGTCGGCGGCTACGACCTGAGCTATTCCGACGTTCGTGGACGCTTCGTCTACGGCACCGCGACGTACAAGTTCTGAGCGTCGGCGCGATCGGAAGCGAGGTGCGGACGCCGCCTTGCTCGCCGCCGCTCATCCGTGCGGGGCGGAGGTCCCTGGGTGTCTTTGGCGGGGGCGCTGTCGGTATCGCAACGGCCCGCGATGGCCGCTCGACGCTTGTGCGACCGGTCGATCGATGCCGCTGCCGCACCGAGGCGATCGACTGGAATGACCTTCGGTCGAACAGCGGGGTCTAACTCGATCGCGATGCCCGCGCCATCGCGCTGGTGATGCGAGGCCGCCGTCGAGTAAGGCGCTGCCGCGCGGCGACCAACCGCACGACGCGAACATCACGCCCATCCTCGGGCCTCGGCCTCCTCCATCCATCGGGACGCTCATGCGACGCAGGGACCTGCTTCTGTCGTTCACCGCGGCGCTGGCGTCGCTCGGCGCCACGGCGACGGCCACCGCCGGCGTCCGTCCCCATGCAGGGCGCAGGCAGCTCGAGGAGGTCGATGCGACGCGCTTGGTGACGGCGATGGAGGCAGGTCGATTGAGCACGGAACGCCTCGTCGGACTGTGTATCGGGCGGATCGCGGCGGTCGACCGGCGAGGCCCGCGGCTCCACAGCATCATCGAGCTGAACCCGGAAGCGATGGACATCGCGCGGCTGCGCGACGTGGAGCGTCGCGCCGGTCAGGTAAGCGGCCCTCTGCACGGCCTACCGGTGCTGCTGAAGGACAACATCGCGACCGGCGACCGCATGTGCACGACCGGCGGCTCGCTGGCACTGGCCGGTGTGCGAGCCGTGCGCGACGCGCATCTCGTCGGCCGTTTGAGGGACGCCGGCGCGGTCGTCCTCGGCAAGACCAACCTGAGCGAGTGGGCGAACATCCGCTCGACCCGCTCGACGAGCGGATGGAGCGGGCGCGGTGGCCTGACGCGCAACCCGTACGCGCTCGACCGCAGCACCAGCGGGTCGAGTTCCGGGACCGCCGCGGCCATCGCGGCAAGTCTCGCGCCGCTCGGCGTCGGGACCGAGACGGACGGATCGATCGTGTCGCCGGCTTCGCTGAACGGACTGGTCGGCCTGAAGCCGACGATCGGTCGCATCAGCCGTGACGGGGTGATCCCGATCGCGCACAGCCAGGACACCGCGGGCCCGATGACGCGCAGCGTGGCGGACGCCGCGTTGCTGTACGCGGCGATGGCCGGACCCGACGAGGCGGATCCGGTCACGTCGACGGCGCCGCTCGACGGCCCCGCCTCGCTTCGACCCGACGCACTGCGGGGAGCACGGCTCGGCATCGCGCGCGCGTACCTGTCGGGCTTCGACGAGATCAACCAGCTCTTCGATCGAGCGGTGGCGGCGTTGCGCGAGGCCGGCGCCGAAGTGGTCGACGACGTCGAATTGCCGGCGCCGACCTGGCGTGCCGCCGAGCGCAGCGTGCTGCTGCACGAACTCAAGCACGACCTCGCGGCGTGGCTCCGGACGTTCGCGCCTCACGCGCCGGTGCAGTCGCTCGCCGATGTCATCGCGTTCAACAAGGCCCATGCGGCCGCCGAGATGCCGTGGTTCGGCCAGGAACTCTTCGAACAGGCCGAAGCGCTCGGCGGCCTCGACAGCCCGGCCTATCTCGAGGCTCGGGCTGCCTGCATCGAGGGCGCGCGCGACGGCGGGCTCGATCGGGCGTTCGATCGGCATCGGCTCGATGCGGTGATCGCGCCGACCACCGGCGTCGCCTGGCTGATCGACCCGATCGCAGGCGACCACTCGAGCGGCGGCTTCGCGGGTCCTGCCGCCGTCGCGGGTTATCCGCACCTGACGGTCCCGGCGGGATTCGTTCGCGGCCTGCCGACGGGGCTCTCGTTCGTCGGCCGGCCGTTCGGCGAGTGGCGGTTGCTCGGCCTCGGGTACGCGTTCGAACAGGCGACGCGCCATCGACGCCCGCCGACCTACCGGGCCCGCAGCGTCCCGGTCTGACGAGCCGTGTGCGCCCGTTTGCCCGGGGATGCAGCCGCTGGTACGATGCGCGACCCTCGACGACCGGCGCTTCGACTCGTCGTCCTCAGGCGTCGGACGTCCCGACCCGCGCACCGGTTCAGGTCGATTGAGTGACGAAGGCGAACGCTCGTTCGCCTTTTTTTGTTTGCGGCCTCCGCCATCACGAGCGAGGCCATCCCGGGACGTGCCATGTTCGATTTCATACGCTCGCATCAGCGCCTGATGCAGCTGGTCCTGCTGCTGCTGATCGTGCCGTCGTTCGTGTTCTTCGGCGTGCAGGGGTACGAGCGGATGAACCAGAACACGCAGAGCGTCGCGAAGGTCGGTGGCCAGCCGATCAGCCAGGGCGAGCTCGACAATGCACAGCGCGAGCAGGTCGCTCGTCTCAGGCAGACCTACGGCCAGACGATCGACGCAGCGATGTTCGACACCCCCGAGGCGCGGGCGCAGACGCTCGACGGACTGATCGGTCAACGGGTGCTGATGCTGCAGGCGCAGAAGCAGTCGCTCGGCACGTCGGATCGCCAACTGCAGGAGACGATCATGGCGATCCCCGCCGTGCAGGAGAACGGCCGCTTCAGCCCGGATCGTTATCAGTCGCTCCTGGCGCAGCAGGGCATGACGCCGGTGATGTTCGAGCAGCGCCTGCGCGAGGACCTGTCGATGCAGCAACTCAGCGCCGCGATCGAGAACTCGGTGATCGTGCCGAAGCAGATCGTCGACCGTTTCGCGGCGATCGTCGCGCAGCGTCGCGAGGTCAAGCCGATGGTGCTGAAGGTC
>CAXTPX010000156.1:0-6614 GCA_964246005.1 uncultured Burkholderiaceae bacterium
CGCTTCGCCGAGGCCACCGACGATCGTCAGTGGATCCACATCGATCCGGAGCGCGCACGGCAGGGCCCGTTCGGCGGACCGATCGCGCACGGCTTCCTGACCCTGTCGCTGCTGCCGCACCTGATGGCCGAAGCCTTCACGATCCGCAACACGGTGATGGGCGTGAACTATGGCCTGAACAAGGTGCGCTTTCCGTCGCCGGTGCCGGTCGGCAGCCGCCTGCGGCCGAGCTTCCGATTGCTGTCGCTCGAGCATCTGCCGCCGCAGCTGGGCCGGCCGGGCGCTCAACTCGTCTGGGAAGTCACTATCGAACGCGAAGGCAGCGACAAGCCGGTGTGCGTCGCGGAAAGCGTGATGCGTCGCTACGGCTGAAGCGGGCTCGGTGCTGCGCTAGCGCTTCGCGTACTGCGAGGCGCCGAACAGGATGTCGCGTGCCTTGTCGTCGGTCAGTGCCTTGCGGGCGTCGGCCAGCACCTGGACCCCGCGCTGTGCGGCGGCTCGCGCACCGATGGTCTCGAACCAGCGCTTGACGTTCGGGAAGTCGTCGAGCTCGATGCCCTGGTTCTTGTACGAGCGTGTCCACGGCCAGGTCGCGATGTCGGCGATCGTGTATTCGTTGCCGGCGAGGAAGCGCGACTGGCCGAGGCGCTTGTCCATCACGCCGTAGAGCCGACGCGCCTCGTTCGTGTAGCGATCGACGGCGTACGGAATCTTCTCGGGCGCGTAGATGCGGAAGTGATGTGCCTGTCCGAGCATCGGCCCGACACCGCCCATCTGGAACATCAGCCACTCGAGCGTCTCGTACTTGCCGCGCACGTCGGCCGGCAGGAAGCGGCCGGTCTTGCCCGCGAGATACAGCAGGATCGCACCCGACTCGAACAGCGAGATCGGCTTGCCGTCGGGCCCGTCCGAGTCGACGATCGCCGGGATCTTGTTGTTCGGACTGATCGCGAGAAAGTCCGGCTTGAACTGGTCGCCGGCGCCGATGTCGACCGCATGCACCGTGTACGGCAGCCCGCATTCCTCGAGCAGGATGTGGACCTTGTGGCCGTTCGGTGTGGCCCAGCTGTAGACGTCGATCATGTTGCGTCGATCCTGTTGTCACTCGAAACGGTTGCAGGTCAGGTCGCGCCGTTCAGGCGCTGCGCATAGGTCCAGCCGAGCTCGGCCATCGTCCGCGCCCGGGCGCCGGCCGCCGCCGCCTGCGCGCTCGCGGCCGTCCCGTCGACGACCCGCTTCATGATGCCCTGCAGGATGCCGGCGATGCGGAACATGTTGTACGCGAGATAGAAGTCCACGTTCGCGATTGCTGCACGCCCGGTGGCCCTGCAGTACATCGCGACATACTCGGCCTGCGACGGAATGCCGAGTGTCGCGAGGTCGAGCCCCGCGATGCCGCGGAAGCCGTCGGGCCGGATGTGCCAGCTCATCAGGTGATACGAGAAGTCGGCGAGCGGATGGCCGATCGTCGACAGCTCCCAGTCGAGGATCGCGAGGATGCGCGGCTCGGTGGGATGGAAGATCAGGTTGTCGAGGCGATAGTCGCCGTGCACGATCGTCGGTCGATCGACCGCGGCGCCGTCGTCGTCAGGAATGTGTTGCGGCAACCACTCGATCAGCCGGTCCATCGCATCGATGTGCTCGGTCTCCGATGCCTTGTATTGCTTGCTCCAGCGTCCGATCTGGCGCGCGAAGTAGTTGCCGGGCTTGCCGAAATCGTCGAGGCCGATCGCGCGGTAGTCGACCTTGTGGAGCGCCGCGATCACCCGGTTCATCTCCGCGTAGATGGCCGCGCGACCCGCCGGCGTCATGCCGGGCAGGCTCTGGTCCCACAGCACGCGGCCGTCGACGAACTCCATCACGTAGAACGCGCGACCGATCACGCCTTCGTCCTCGCACAACGTGAACATCTTCGCGACCGGCACGTCGGTGCCGGCGAGCGCATGCATCACGCGGTACTCGCGATCGATCGCATGGGCCGACTGCAGCAGCTTCGCCGCCGGTCCGGGTTTCGCGCGCATCACGTACGACCGCGACGGCGTGATCAGCTTGAAGGTCGGGTTCGATTGACCACCCTTGAACTGCTCCACCGTCAGCGGACCCGCGAACCCCTCGATATGTTCGGTCAGATACATCGAAAGCGCGTCGATGTCGAACTGCTGTCGCTCGGCGACCGGCTGCGTCCCGATGAATTCCTCGTACATGGTCGTCTCTTCGTTTGTGCGTCGCGTCAGGACATCGCCTTGCGGAACCGGATGTACTGCCCGTACAGCGTTTCCATCGTGGTCTCGCGCTCGTCGGGCTGCAACAGGTCCGACGGCGCGTAGTTCGTCATCCGCACGACCCAGTCGGCTGGCGCGCTGCCGACGTCGAGCGCGTTGATGCAGCCGGGTGCCTGCGAGATGTTGCCGAGGAAGTAACGACCGCCGGTCAACGCGTGCGACACGATGGCGCGATTGACGCCGCCGTGCAGCACCAGGAGCGCCGTCTGCCAGGCCGGATCGGCGCGAAGCTCGTCGATCGCCGGCAACACGCGGTCGAGCAGCTGGCCGATGGTCTCGCCGCCGAGGAATTGGCGGTGCTCCGCGACCATCCCTTCGAAGGCACCGACGAACGCGTCGCGCAACGCGTCGTCGGGAATGGCCGACAGCTTGCCGCCGCGCAGCTCCTCGAGCGCCGGCCAAACTTCGATGTCGATCGCCTGATGCGTCTCGGCGAGGACGCGCGTCGCGGTCTCGACGGTGCGCGGCAGGCCACTCGTGATCACGCGATCGAAGGTCAAGCCGAGCTGTGCGAATGCGACGCCCGCGGCGCTCGCCTGCATGCGGCCGGTCTCGTTCAGCGGAACCGACTCGGGCAGGAACGGCTTGCCGCTGCGGTCGAAGTAAGTGACGCTGCCATGACGCATCAGGAAGATGCGGCGGCGTCGCGCCCGGTCGGCGGGGTCGAGGTCGTTCATCGATGCGATGTTCGTCATGCGAAACGCGCAGCGCGCTTTTCGAGAAACGCCGAGATGGCCTCGCCGCCGTCGACGTGATGCAGACAGGCGACGAACGAGTCGCGCTCCGCGAGCAGATGCGCTTCGAGCGAGGCATCCTCGGCATGCGCGATCAGGCCCTTGATGCGTCCCACCGAATGAGGCGACAGCTTCGCGATGCGCGCGGCGTGTTCGAGCGCGGCTTCGAGCGCGCGGCCGTCGTCGACGACGGTGTTGACGACACCGAGCGCATGCAGGCGCGACGCGGGCCATGCGCCCCCTTCGAGCATCATTTCGGCGGCGGTCTGCCGCGGCAAGGCGCGCGTCGTGAACCACGACCCGCCGCCGTCCGGCGACAGGCCGACCTTGACGTAGGCCATCACGAACTGGGCACCGCTCCCGGCCGTGATCAGGTCGCACGCGAGCGCGAGCGACATGCCGGCGCCGGCCGCGAAGCCTTCGACGGCCGCGATGACGGGTCGCGAGCAGCCCGTGATCGCACGCGTCAGGCGATTCAGGCCGTCGATCGAGTCGGCCTGGACCTGTGGCGGCAGCTTGCGATTCTCGAGCAGGCGGTTGAGGTTGCCGCCCGCGCAGAACATGCCGTCCGCCCCGGTGACGACGACGGCACGGATCGACGCGTCGTGCTCGACGTCGGCGAACGCCCGCATCATCGGCTCGTAGATCTCCGGCCCGAGCGCGTTGCGAAGACCCGGGTTCGAGAAGGTCAGCACCAGGGCGCCGTCCTTCCGGTCGATCAACAGTTGCGCAGCCATCGTTCCCTCGTCGTCGATGTGGCGGACAGGCAGCCCGCGCCTTCAGCGTTCCTGCGTCGTCAGCGAGATGCCGAGCAGCGCGCGGCGCGTCAGCCACGGCGATGGCCGGTAGCGCGGGTCGCCGTAGAAGTCCTGCATGCCGCGCAGGATGGTGAGGAGCTTCAGCGGGCCCAGGGCGTCACCCATCGCGAGCGGGCCGCTCGGATAGTTGAGTCCGAGCCGGACCGCGAGGTCGATGTCGGCCGGCGTCGCGATCCTCTGCTGCGCGATGTCGCACGCGATGTTGACGATCGTGGCGAGGATGCGCTGCGCGATGAAGCCGGGTGAATCGCCGATCACGGTCACCGCGACGCCGTCGGATGCGAAGAGGCCGTGCGCCTCGTCGCGCACCACCGGCAGCGTGACCGGCGTCGTCATCAGCGTGCGGCGAAGCGCGAGCGGGACGAGCGTGTCGATCGCGATCGTGCGTTCCGGATCGAGGCCTTCCTCGATCGCGCACGTGGTCGCGTCGCTGCCGAGCGGCGTCACGATGATCAGCGCGTCGTCGGACGGCACCGGCCCGGCCTCGACGGTCGCGCCCATCTTGCCGAGCAGCCAGCTCAACCCGGTCTGCGCCTCGACATGCGCACGGCTGATCCACACCGACGCGGGCAACGAGGCCGGCGCGCGCGGCTCGACGATCGCCGCCGCGTCCGGGCCGTACGGATAGAAGCCGCCGTTGGTCTTCCGTCCGAGGCGCCCGCCCGCGAGTCGCTGCGCGGTGATCACCGACGGCCGGAAGCGCGGCTCGTCGTAGTACTGCCGGTAGATCGCTTCCATCACCGGATGCGAAACGTCGAGCGCGGTCAGGTCCATCAGCTCGAACGGTCCGAGCCGGAAGCCCGCGGCGTCGCGCATCACGCGGTCGACGTCGATGAAATCGCAGATGCCCTCGCCGACGATGCGCAACGCTTCGGTGCCGTAGCCACGGCCCGCGTGGTTGACGATGAAGCCCGGCGTGTCCTTCGCGCGGACCGCGGTATGACCGAGCCGCTTCGTCAGCGCCATCAACGCGTCGCCGACGGCGCGATCGGTCGCGAGGCCATCGACGACTTCGGCCACCTTCATCAGCGGCACGGGGTTGAAGAAGTGCCAGCCCGCGACGCGCGCGGGATGCGCGCACTTGGAGGCGATCGCCGTCACCGACAGCGACGACGTGTTCGATGCGAGCACCGCGTCGGCCGATACGACTGCCTCGAGCTGATCGAAGATCGCGCGCTTCACGTCGAGGTTCTCGACGATCGCCTCGACCACCAGTTCGCAACCCGCCAACTCGTCCAGCGTGCTCGCCGGCTCGAGCCGCGACATCGTCGAATCCCGCTTCGAACCGTCGAGCTTGCCCTTGTCGACCTGCTTGCCGAGCACCTCGGCGATCGACGCGATGGCAGCGTCGATCGCTGCGCGGTTCGCGTCGTACAGCCGCACGCGGCAACCGCATTGCGCGAGGACCTGGGCGATCCCGCGCCCCATCGCACCGGCGCCGACGACGCCCACCTGAAGATCGGAAGCTGCTGGGTCGAACGGCATCGTGCGGTCGGGTGATGGGGTCGGAAGGTTGACTGCGAGCCGGGATGTTACGCCACGGAAGGACGCGTCCCGGTCGAGTTCCCACGCTGTGCATTCGTTTTGCCGATGCCAGCGACAACGGCGACAATCGGCCCCGCACGCTGCTTCCCGCCACGAAAAACGAGACCATGATCCGAGACCCCGAAACGCATCGCCTGCTCCTCGACGCCGTGAGCCGCTTCGTCCGCGAACGGCTGATTCCCGCCGAGAACGAAGTGTCCGAGACCGACACCATCCCGCACGGGATCGTCGAGTCGATGCGCGAGATCGGCCTCTTCGGACTCACGGTGCCGGAGGAGTACGGCGGCTTCGGCCTGACGATGGAGGAAGAGGTCGACGTGACCTTCGAGCTCACGCGCGCGTCGCCCGCGTTCCGCTCGATCATGGGAACCAACAACGGCATCGGATCGCAGGGCATCGTGATCGACGGCACGCCCGAGCAGAAGGCGCAATGGCTTCCACGTCTCGCTTCCGGCGAACTGATCGGCTCGTTCGCGCTGACCGAGCCCGGCTCCGGCTCGGACGCCGCGTCGCTCACGACCACGGCTCGGCTCGACGGTGACAGCTACGTCGTCAACGGTACCAAGCGCTACATCACGAATGCGCCGGAGGCCGGCATCTTCACGCTGATGGCCCGCACCGATACGAACGTGCGCGGCGCAGGCGGCGTGTCGGCGTTCATCGTCGAGGCGGGCTCGCCGGGCATCACGGTCGGCAAGCCCGATCGCAAGATGGGCCAGCGCGGCGCCCACACCGCCGACGTCATCTTCGAGAACTGTCGCGTGCCGGCGGCCAACCTGATCGGTGGCCGGGAAGGGCAGGGTTTCAAGACCGCGATGAAGGTGCTCGACAAGGGCCGCCTCACGATCGGCGCCGCGTGCGTCGGCTCCGCTTCGCGCATGCTCGACGACACGATCGCGTACACGCTCGAACGCAAGCAGTTCGGCGAGCCGCTCGCGCAGTTCCAGCTGGTGCAGGCGATGCTGGCCGACAGCCAGGCCGAGTTGTATGCCGCCCGCGCGATGATCGTCGACGCGGCGCGGCGACGCGACGATGGCCTGGACGTGAGCGTGCATGCCTCGTGCTGCAAGATGTTCGCGAGCGAGATGTGCGGGCGGGTCGCGGACCGCTGCGTGCAGGCGCACGGCGGCGCGGGCTACATCAGCGACTACGCGATCGAACGCTTCTATCGTGATGTCCGCCTGTTCCGCATCTTCGAGGGCACGACGCAGATCCAGCAACTCATCATCGGGCGT
>CAXTPX010000157.1:0-6591 GCA_964246005.1 uncultured Burkholderiaceae bacterium
GGTCTTGAACTTCGCATTCATCGCGGCCGGTGAGCGGAACTCGGCGCTGTACAGCAACGTGCGCATCACTTCGCGAATGTCGCCGTCGGTCGCGATCCAGCGCGCGGTCAGACGATCGACCAGCGCGGGCGGCGGCTGGTCGGCGACGAAGTACTGCGCGAGCTCGTAGGCGAGGTGACGGGCCGTCGCCGGATGCGTCGCCAGCACGTCGAGCGCGTACTCGCCTTCCTGCTGTCCGTTGTCGGTGATGCGATGGCCGAGCCAGAGCTTCGTGCCGTTGTCGTGCCGGCGCGGCGCGAAGATGAACAGCGCCTGGCTCTCGACGCCCTCGAGCGGACCGCCGCGGCCGGTCGCGCGCGCATCGAAGGTCCAGCCGGTCAGCATCCGCGCGAGCTCGGTGACATCGCTCTGCGCATACCCCCCGGTCTTGCCCTCCGCTTCGACGCCGAGCGTGTGCAGCTCCATCAATTCGCGCGCGTAGTTTTCGTTCAGGCCGGCCTTCTGCTTCGCCGCGCGGTTCACCTCGGCATCGGCGCCGGTCGACAGCCATTGGTCGAGGTAATACAGCATCGCGGGATGCTTGGCCGTCGCGCCGAGCAGGTCACGGAAGTGACCCAGCGCGTAGGGCCGGATCGCGTCGCGCTCGTAGTTGGAGACGAGCGCGCGATCGAGGTCCTTGCCGATGAACACGTTGAAGTGGTTGAACCAGAAGTCGGTCATGACCTCCTGCAGCTGACGCGGGCTCTCGATCGCCTGGATCAGCCGCGCCTCGGCGGTCTGCAACGCCAGGCGTCGGTACTGCTGGCGGCGCATCGCAGCGACGTCGTCCTTGACCTCCGGTACGGTGGCCCCCTTCGCACCGTCGACGGCAGCGGCCTGCGCCCGCTGCGCTTCCTGGACCGCGCGCTGCTCCGTGCGATATCCGTCGATCAGCGTGCCGGCCGGCAGGCGTTGCACGTCGAGCGCATCGAGACGCGCCTGGAGAGAATCCGCGATCGCGATGCGCTCCGGATGCAGCTGTTCATCGAGGTAAGCATCGACGCCGATGCGGCGCACCCGCTCGACATCACCGGGCCGCGGGCCGAACGCGACGCGGCTCAACACGTGCGCGACCAGGGCATCGCTGCCATCGGGCTGTTGATCGGCGGCGATCGACTGGGCCGCGACCAGCGAGAAGCCGATCGCGATCGAGAACGCCGACGCCGTGATCAGCGCGGACCTCACGCGTCGACCAAGGGGCCCGAGCGGACCGGCGGATGCATCGCGCTGTGGTTGCATGGTGAACTCGCAAGTCAGGTGGAAGGATGGAAGAACACGATAGGTCAGCCAGGTGGACGGGTGGAAGAACACGATAGGTCAGCTTCGTCGCAGCCGGTTGCCCGGCCGTCGCTCACGCATCACCGGCCGTCACGGGTCAATGGTCAGGCCGACCTGCCGTTGTGCTTCAGCCGCGCGATCCGCGCGCTCTGGCGCGACTCGCGGGCCTGCACCCGTGCCTGCTCGCCCGCGCCGACATGTCCGTTCGCCGCCGCCCGCGCGGTCGTCCGATCGACGCGCGCCTGGCCGCGCTCGAGCGACCCTGCTTCGCGAGTAGTCAGCTGGCCACTGCGCACGCCCTCGCCGATGCGCGCCTGCTGGTTGACGTTGCGCTGCACATCGGACTGCATGCGCTGCGACGAAGCCGAGGCCGGATTGCCGACCTGCGCGTCGTGCTTCTGGTTGTAGATCGCAGTGCTCTCGCGGTTCTGCGCGGCGTCGATGCGAGCGCTCTCGCGCGCCGAGACCGACCCATTGCGGTCGGCGTTGCTTTCCATCTTCTCGACGTGGGCTTCGCCGCGCTCGAGCTTGCCGGCTTCACGGGTCGTCAACTGGCCCGACTGGAGGCCGCTCTCGATGCGCTGCTGCTGGGCCAGGTCGCGGCCGGTCTCGGCCTGGGAGCCGACGGTGGCCTGTGCGAAGACGGGGACGGTGAAGACGCTTGCGACGACAGCGGCGAGACTGACTCGAACGATACGAGCATTCATGTTGTTCTCTCTCTCTTTGGAAGTGCGTGGCCGGGTGCGCACGCTGGAATCGACGAGGTCGCCGAGTCATTGATCAACGAGGCGACGCTGCGGATCGTGCACGGCCTCGCTGTAACGCGCTGTAAGACTGTGTGAGCGGTACTCGGCCTGCCGCTTCAGCTCGCGTCGACGAAAAGCTGCTGCCACAGCCGGCGCACCGAAGCGCGTTCGAGCGAATAGAGCGTCGCGTCGACGCGGGCGGCATGCGCCAGCGGATCGGCCAGACGCACCGCGTGCTGGCGCGCACGGTAGGTCCGGTACGCATCGGCCGCCTCGCGTGCGTCGTTCGCGTCGATCAACCCGGCGTCGGCTGCGCGCGACAGCAGCGCGATGTTGCCGACGTTGTCGAGCAACGGGCGATGCGCTGCGCCGTACGCGAGGACCAGGTACTGCACCGCGAACTCGATGTCGACCATGCCGCCGTCGTCGTGCTTGAGATCGAACGCGGCGCTGCGGTTCGGATGGCCGTCGTGCATGCGCCTGCGCATCGACACGATCTCGCGGCGCAGCGCGGCACGCCCGGGCTCGTCCGGGTCGCGCGCCGCGAGGATCATCAGCCGCTCCCCCTCGAACAGGGCGCCGAGAGCGCGATCGCCGGCGCAGAAGCGCGCCCGCGTCAGGGCCTGGTGCTCCCAGGTCCACGCGCCGACGTCGCGCAGTCCGTCCGATGCGCGGCGCTCGTAGCGCGACCATGCCTCGAAGCTCGACACCACGAGGCCCGCCGCGCCGTCGGGACGCAGCCGCAGGTCGATGTCGAACAGCGCACCGGCCGGGGTCCGCGCGGTCAGCCAGAGGTTGAGGCGCTGGGCGAAGCGGACGTATTGCTGCACGACCGTCGCCGCGTCCCCGTCCGGGTCGTCGTGTGCGCCGGCGCGCGGCTCGAACAGGAAGACCAGGTCGAGGTCCGACAGGTAGCCGAGCTCCTTGCCGCCGAGCTTGCCGTAGGCGATCACGGCGAACGCCGGGCGACGCGGCAGCGACCGATCGTCGGGACGACTCGCGACGAACTGCGACCAGCAATGGGTGATCGCCGCATCGAGCGTGAGGTCCGCGAGCGTCGACAGCTGGTCGGACAGCATCTCGATCGGGAGATGGCCTTCGAGATCCTCGATCAGCAGTCGGAAGGTCTCGGCGTGATGCACCTCGCGGAGCACGTCCATCTGACGCTCGCCGTCCGACGCGACGACCGCGAGCTGACGTTCGAGCGCACGGGCCGTCTCGTGCCAGTGGACGGTCCAGGCAGCCGCGTCCCGCACCCCACCGTCGTTCTGCGGCGTCGCGATCAGGTCGTCGAGGAGCAACGGATGCCGGGTCAGGTAGTGCGCGGCCCACGGGCTCGCGGCCAGCAGCCGTGTCACGGCGGCCAACGCGGCCGGGAACTCGTCGAGCAACGCGAAGTAGGCGCTTCGACCGGCGATGGTCTCGATCAGGTCGAACCATCGGCCGAGCGTCGCGGTCGGTTCGGCCTGCCGGCCCGACGCATCGATCACCTGCGGCACGAGCGTGTCGAGCCGTGCGCGCGACGCCGTCGAGATCGAGCGCAGCCGCGACCCGCGTGCGAGCGCGACGATGCGCGCGAGCGCGGCGTCCGGCGGCACGAAACCGATCGCTTCCAGGCGCTCCAGTGCAGCCGTGGTGAAGGCGGCATCCGCCGCGTCGCCGACCTGCGGCGTCGCGCGCGCGATGCCCGCCCAGAGCGTCGCGGTCGTCGCCGTGTCGATCACCACTGTTGCATTTGCATCGATCTCATCGGCCGCGAACACCGCATCGAACTGCGCCGCGACGAAGGCGCGACGACGTTCGAGCGCGTCGACGAGGCCGTCGAAGCCGCTGCGGTTCGCCGTGCCGACGAGGCGTTCGCACATGACGCCGAGCCGCGCGCAATCGTCGACCTGATCGCGGGCCGGCAACGTGTGCGTCTGCGCGTCGTCGAGGTACTGCAACCGGTGCTCGACATTGCGAAGGAAGGCGTAGGCCTCGCGCAGCGAAAGACCGGTCTCCCGATCGAGCAGCCCCTCGACGACGAGCTGGTCCAGCGTCGCCACCGTCGGCCGCAGGCGCAGCGCCGGATCGCGGCCGCCGCGAATCAACTGGAAGTGCTGCGCGATGAACTCGATCTCGCGGATGCCGCCGCGTCCGAGCTTGACGTCGATGCGGGTGCTGGTGCGCGCCTCCGCGCCGGCACTGCCGCCGCTGCCTGCACGTCCCCGCCGCGCCGCCTCGCGCCGCGCGGCTTCGGCCGCGATCTGCCCGTGCAGCGTGCGGAGCGCGTCGATGGCGCCGAAGTCGAGGTAGCGTCGATAGACGAACGGCACGACGAGCTGCATCAGCTCCCGTTCGGCGTCGACGGTCCCGAATACCGGCCTCGACACGACGCGTCCCTTGATCCACGCGAAGCGTTCCCAGTCGCGCGCGCTGCGGACGAGATACGTCTCCAGCATCGCGAAGCTGGTCACGAGCGGACCCGAGTCGCCGTCCGGCCGCAGGCGCATGTCGACCCGGAAGACGAAGCCGTCGGCCGTGACGTCGGCGAGCGTCGCGATCAGCTTGCGTCCGAGCCGGGCGAAGAACTCGGCGTTGTCGATCGGACGCAGGGGCGGGCCGGCGTCTTCCCGCACCAGCGACGCGTGGGCGGACGTCTCGCCCGCCTCCGGATGGACGAAGATCAGATCGATGTCCGACGACACGTTGAGCTCGCCGCCCCCGAGCTTGCCCATGCCGACGACGATGAGGTCCTGCGGCACACCGCTGGTGCGCCCGATCGGCACGCCGTGCACGTCTGCGAGCGCGTGCGAGTGGAACGTCAGCGCCTCGCCGATCGCGAGCTCTGCGAACGCCGTCGTCAGTTGCATCACCTCGGCCAGGTCCGCCGCGCCGGCGAGGTCGCGATCGATCAGGGCTGCCAGCAGCAACGCACGCGCGTGGCGCAGGCCGACGCGCAGGTGCGCCTCGTCGCGCCATCCATCGGGTCGCTGGTCGTGCAGCAGTCCGCTCGCCACGGTGCGGTCGAGCGGCGCCGACGCGAGCCGCCCGATGCGCGGTCGCCAGTCGGGACGCGCCTGCGCGAGCCGGGTCCGCCAACGCGAGGCGTCGCCGATGTCGTCCGGGAGATTCGCTTCGATCACGATGGGGCGCCGGACCACGGCGCGGACGACCTCGGCAGTTAAACTCGAGAGAAGCGCTTCTGACAAGCGCTCGGGACACCAGCGCAGCCCGCCGCTCCCGCTCGTCGCAGTATCCCATCCGCACCGCTCGAGGCCGCCCTTGCCGTACGTTCCTCACCCGTCTCCGCGGAACCCGGCCGGCGCCCGATCACGACCGTGCGAAGGTCGTCCCGCGGCATGAACACGCGGCTGGCACCCGGCGGGTGGCGTCTCCATGCGCACGGGGTGCTCCGCGCGCTCGGCAACGTGCTGGTCGTGACGTGGATCGTCTTCGCGTCGGTCGTCGTGATCCTGCGCTACGTCGTGTTCCCGAACGTCGACGCCTACCGCCCCGACCTCGAGCGACTGGCGAGTCGCCTGTCCGGCGAGACGGTGACGGTCGCCGCGATCGAGGCGTCGTGGCGCGGGCTCCGACCTTCGCTGGCGTTGCGCGACGTGCGGATCATCGACGCGCAGGGCGGCGAGGCGCTCGAACTGCCGTCGGTGCGTGCGACGCTGTCGTGGGATTCGCTGATCGTCATGCAGTTGCGTCTCGCCTCGCTCGAGATCGACGGGCCGCAGCTCGCGATCCGCCGCGATGCCGAGGGACAGCTGTTCATCGCGGGCTACGCGATCCATCGCAAGGCCACGCCCGACGACCGCCCGGGCGAATGGCTGCTCGCCCAGAACGAGATCCGCGTTCGCGGCGCGCGCATCGTGTGGCACGACGAACGGGTGGACGCGCCGCCGGGCGCGGCGGGCCCGCGCGTGGCCCGCGAAGACCTGGTGCTGTCGGACGTGAGCTTCGCGCTCGTCCGTTCGGGCTGGCAACACCGGGTGGCGTTGCACGCGACGCCGCCGGCAGCGCTCGGCGCGCCGCTCGATCTGCGCGCCGTGATCGAACACCCGGTCTTCACGCGTCGCTTCGCGGATCCATCGGACTGGCGCGGCGAGCTGTTCGCGAACGTCGCGAGCGGCGACGTCCTCGCGTGGCGCACGTGGGTGCCGTTGCCGACGATGGTCGAGGCCGGGCGCGGACGGACGCGAATGTGGCTGCGCTTCACGTCCGCGGACGATCCGGCCGGGTCGTTCGTGCGCCGGCTCGCGGAAGAACGGAAGCGATCGGTGCCGGCGGCGCTCGATCGCATCGCGGACGTGACCGCCGATCTGGCGCTCGACGACGTGGCCGTGCGCTGGGGCGCCGGGGCCGGTGCGGCCGAATTCACGGCGCTGGCGTCGGTCGACGGACGGGTCATCGCGTCGCAAACACCGACCGACCAGCGCTTCTCGGCGACCCGCATGGCGCTGCAGCCTCGTACCGGCATCACGGTGCCCGCCACCGACTTCGAGGTGGAGCGAACGATCGGCGCGTCGGCAGACGACGA
>CAXTPX010000158.1:0-6583 GCA_964246005.1 uncultured Burkholderiaceae bacterium
CGCCGAGCAGCAGCCCCGCGACGACTTCCGAGATCGAATGCGTCGACAGCACGACACGCGAGATGCCGACGATCAGCGCGAGCAGCGACGCGGCGATCACGGCCGCTCGCTGTACCGCCGGCGTGCGCTCCTCGGTCGCCCACCACGCGAACATCGGCAGCACCGCGGCGGCCAGCATGCTGTGCCCGCTGATGCCCGTGAAGTCCAGCGAGGCGATGCCGAGGCCCCAGCCGAGGAAGGCGAGCTTGGTCGCGAGGACGAGCAGCAGCGCCCCGCCGAAGTACAGCGCCCAGCGCCACGCGATGTTGCGCTCGCCGGTGTACCAGAGGCCCGCGCCGACGCACGAGGCCACCGGCAACAGCAGCACCGAGTTGCCCCAGCGCGTGAGGAACATCCAGCCGGCCAGTGTTTCCATGCGCCCTTGTGATTGATGCGTCGATCGTCGACGCCGCGACGCGTTGCGTCCTTATCGGCAGCGCGCGTCCGCGCATGATGCCTGCCAGCGCGATTGCGCCGCTTCGCGTAACTTGCGTCTCCCCGTCGGACTCACCGATCCAAGGACCCGCATGAACAGTAACGCCAACCGCACCGCCTTAGAACTCCGCTCGCTGGTCCGCAAGGACGGCACGCTCGAACTGTCGCTGGTCGACGTGCCGATCCCGATCCCCGCGCCGGGCGAGGTGCTGATCCGCATCGAAGCCACGCCGATCAATCCGTCGGACATCGGGCTCCTGTTCGGTCCCGCCGACATGAGCGGCGCGACCGCATCGGGGACAGCGGACCGACCGATCGTGACCGCGACCGTGGCGTCGGGCGCAATGAAAGGTCTGGCGGGCCGGGTCGACCAGTCGATGCCGGTCGGCAACGAAGGCGCGGGGACGGTCGTCGATGCCGGAGCGTCTCCCGAGGCGCAGGCGCTGAAGGGCCAGCGGGTCGCGGCGCTCGGTGGTGGAGGAATGTACGCGCAGTACCGTTGCGTGGCGGTCGCGCAGTGCCTGCCGTTGCCGGCGGACGCGACGGCGGCGGACGGCGCTTCGAGCTTCGTCAATCCGCTGACCGCGCTCGGCTTCGTCGAGACGATGCGACACGAGGGCCACACCGCGCTGGTCCACACGGCGGCCGCGTCGAACCTCGGGCAGATGCTGGTGCGCATCTGCCTCGCGGACGGCATCGAGCTCGTCAACGTCGTTCGCAAGCCGGAGCAGGCGGCGCTGCTGAAGGGTCTCGGTGCTGTCCACGTCTGCGTGTCGAGCTCGCCGACCTTTCTCGACGACCTGACCGATGCGATCGAAGCGACCGGCGCCACGCTCGCGTTCGACGCGACCGGCGGCGGCAGGCTGGGCGGCCAGATCCTCGGCTGCATGGAGGCGGCGCTGGCGCGCAAGGCGACCGCGTACAGCCGCTACGGCTCGGCGACGCACAAGCAGGTCTACCTGTACGGGGGTCTCGACACGAGCCCGACCGAGTTCGTCCGCAACTTCGGGATGAGCTGGGGGATGGGCGGTTGGCTGGTCTTCCCGTTCCTGCAGAAGATCGATCAGGCGTTGGTGCGCGGCCTGAAGCAGCGCGTGGCCGACGAGTTGAAGACGACGTTCGCGAGCCACTACGAACGCACGATCTCGCTGGTCGAGGCGCTGCAGCTCGACATCATCGCCGGCTACAACCAGCGCGCGACGGGCGCGAAGTATCTGATCGATCCCTGGAAGGGTGTGGCTTGAGCGGGGCGCGCTGACGACGCTGGGTTCCCGCTTTCGCGGGAACGACGGGCTCCGGTGATCGGCGCCCGCTTCACCGACCTGCTCAACCCAACTGCTGAATCCCCGCGATCACCCAGGGATCATTGGCCGCGGTCGTCGACCGGCGCAGATGCCAGACCTCGTCGAACGGCACCGCAGCAGCGCCCGGCGTCTCGCGAATGGTGCCGCTGTAGCGCAGGCTCGCGATCATCTGTTCCCCTTCGACGACGACTTCGAGCAGCTGCGCATCGAGCGTCACGACGTCGGTCTTCTGCGGGACATCCCCGCGTTCCCGGATCTGCATCGCCAGTTCCGCGTACACCTCCGGCGTCGTCGTGCTGCGCAGGTCGGCGAGGTCGCGGTCGTCGTTGGCGGCCTGCAGACGCAGGAACGAGCTCTGCGCCTGACGCACGAACGGCTCGATCTCGAAGCCGGGCGGCACGTTGATGCCGGGCCGGACCACCGCCTCGGTCCGCGTCACGGCCGGCGCCTGCATCGACGGCTCGCGCTGGAACGGCGTGGCGCCGAACGACGGGCCGCCCGCGCCCGCGAACTGCATCGGGGCGGCGACGCCCGACCGGCGACGCGAGGCGAACAGTCGATAGACCACGTACAGCACGCCTGCGATCAACAGGATGTTGAAGAGGCCGCCCATCGCCGAGCCGAGGCCGCCGAGGTTGCCGCCGAACATCGACGCGATCAGCGCGCCGGCGCCGAGGCCGGCGATCATGCCGCCGTAACGGTTCATGAAGCTCGGCTTCGGCGCGGTCGCAGCGGCAGGCGCGGCCGCAGCAGTCGACTGCGCAGGCGCGGCGCTGGGCGCGGAGCGTGGCGCCTCACGAGGCGCTTCGCGCATCGCCGGACTGGAACTCTGCCGGCCGATGTTGCTGCCGCCGCCGAGACGCCTGGCCTCGGCAACGGGGGCGACAAGACCCGACACGACGATCGACAGCAGCAGCACATTGAGTAAACGCTTCACGGGGCAATCCTTCCAGGACGAGGGGGCGGCTCGGACACTTCGCAGCCACCCTGGCCTAGATGGTGGCGACCGACGCGTCTGCAAGCACCAACAACTTCGAGCGCAAGCTCGGACCATCGCATGCGAACGCGGTTCCAGGTCCGCGGGCTTTCCCTGGTCCGCTCAGCCGACCTTGCCCAGCGCCCGCAGGATCTTCTCGGGCGTGAACGGTTGCGAGTAAACGGCGGCACCGAGCGGCCGCAGCGCATCGTTGATCGCGTTCATCACCGCGCCCGGCGCCCCCGCGGTGCCCGCCTCGCCCGCCCCCTTCGCGCCGAGCTTCGAACTCGCGGTCGGCGTCTCGACGTGCGCGACCTCGATGTCGGGCATCTCGCCCGACATCGGCACGAGGTAGTCGGCCATGCTGGCGTTCTGCAACTGGCCGTCCCCGTCGTACAGGCACTCCTCGTACAGCGCGCCGCCGATGCCCTGCACGATCGCGCCGCGGATCTGTTCGTCGACCAGCATCGGGTTGATCACGCGGCCGCAGTCCTCGACCGCCCAATGGCGCAGCAGCCTGACGAAGCCGGTATCGACATCGACCTCGACGTACGACGCCTGCACGCCGTTCGTGAAGATGAACGGATAGTCCTTCTGCGCGTAGTGGCGCGTGACCATCGGCTCGGGCGTGAAGCCGGGCGGCAGCGTGTCGGGACGGAAGTACGCCACGCGGCCGACCTCGGCGAGCGAGATCAACACACCGCCGTCGGCGACATCGACGATCTCGCCGCGATGCACGTCGAGTTCGGCGATCTCACGGTTCAGGATGACAGCGGCGACCCGAACGATGCCCTGGCGCAACGCGATGCCCGCCTGCAGCACCGCCTCGCCGCCGATCCCCGCACCGCGCGACGCCCACGTGCCGCCACCGTACGGCGTGACGTCGGTGTCGCCGGTCACGACGCGCACCTTGTGGAGGTCGACGCCGACCGCATCGGCCGCGATCTGTCCGAAGATGCCTTCGCTGCCCTGCCCCTGCTCGCCGACGCTGACCATCACGGTGACCGCGCCGCTCGGCTCGAGCCGCATCGTCGCGCCGTCCTGCGCGGCGATGCGTGCGCCGCCGACGCCGTAGAACGCGGCGCCCGGATTGGTCAGCTCGATCAGCGTCGCGAAGCCGATGCCCCGATGGATGCCGCGCTCGCGCAGCGCGGCCTGCTCGGCCCGCAACGCGTCGTAGTCCATCAGCGACTCGATCGTCCGCAGGCACTCCTCGTGCGACAGCACCTCCAGCTTGATGCCCGACGCGCCGACGCACGGATAGGCCGAGTCGGGGATCACGTTGCGCTTCCTGAACGCGAGCGGGTCGATGCCGAGCTCCGCCGCCGCGAGGTCGACGAGGCCCTCGGTCACCGCGCACGCGACCGGATGCCCGACACCGCGGTACTGGCAGGTCGGCGTCTTGTTCTGGAACACGACCGACAGGTTCGCGCGGTAGTACGCATGCTTGTACGGCCCGCCGACCAGATTGACCACCTGGTTCCCTTCGATGGCACTGGTCCGCGGGAACATCGAGTACGGCCCGATGCCGGTCAGGTCGTCGATCTCGAACGCGACGATGTCGCCGGCCGCCGTCGCCGCGATGCGTCCCTTGACGCGATGCTCGCGCGCATGGATGTCGCTCGTGAACGACTCGAGCCGGTCGGCGACGAACTTGATCGGCCGCTTCAACAGGATCGACAGCGCGACGGTCGCGAAGTCGTCGGGGTACGCGTGCACCTTGATGCCGAACGACCCGCCGACGTCGCGGCAGATGACGCGCACCGCCGACTCCGGCAGGTCGAACTGGCGCGCGTACAGGTCCTGCATCATGTGCGGCGCCTGCTGCGAGTGATGGACCGTGAGGCGCTGGTCACCGGCGTTCCAGTCGGCGATCTGGCAGCGCGACTCGAGCGTGACGCCGGTGTGGCGACCGAAGTGGAACGTGGCCTCGGCGACGACGTCGGCCGATGCGAACGCCTCGTCGACGCCGCCGGTGTCGAGCGTGCGCGCGAAGCACAGGTTGTCGCCGAGCTCGGGGTGGATCAGGGGCGTCGCCGGGTCGAGCGCGGTCTCCATGTCGACGACGACCGGCAGGTCCTCCCATTCGACCTCGAGGAACTGGATCGCGTCCTCCGCCTCTGCCTTCGTCTCGGCGACGATCGCGAGCACCGGCTCGCCCTGCCAGCACGCGCGGTCGATCGCGAGCGCATGCTGCGGCGCCGACTTCATGCCGGCCAGGTGGCCGAGCGTCGCGACCCACGGCTTGCAGATCGTCGCGACCTCGGCCCCGTCGACGATCGCGATCACGCCGGGCATCGCGGCCGCGGCCTCGCGTCCGACCCGCACGATGCGGCAATGCGCGACCGGCGAACGCCAGTACACGACGTGCGCCATGCGCGGCAGCTGCAGGTCGTCGACGTACGAGCCGCGTCCTTCGACCAGACGTCGCGCGCCGGGCCTGCTTGCCGACGTGCCGATGTAGCGGGCATCGGCCGTGACGTCCCACAGCTCGCGCGGATGGCGGTCGGGCGCGTTCACCCGCCCACCGCGTCGAGGTCGGCCTGGCCCGCGGGTTCGGCGGTCTCGTCGTGCAACGCGTCGCTTCCATCGCCGTGCTGCTCGATGGCAGGTTGTTCGAGGGGCTTCGAATGTCCCTGGGCACGTCGAGCAAGCACTTCGCAGATCGCATCGACGATCGCGTGGTAACCGGTGCAGCGGCAGTAGTTGCCCGAGATCCACTGACGGACCTCTTCGCGCGATGCGTGCGGACGCTGCTCGAGCAGTTCGGCCGCGGCCATCAGCATGCCGGGCGTGCAGTAGCCGCACTGCAGCGCGTTGCGTGCGACGAACGCGTCCTGCAGGTCGCGCATCGTGCCGCCGTCGGTCAGTCCCTCGATCGTCTCGACCGTGCTGCCGTCGGCCTGCACCGCGAGCACGAGGCAGCCGCGTACGACCTCGCCGTCGAGCCGCACCGTGCACGCGCCGCAGACGCCGTGCTCGCAGCCGAGGTGCGAGCCGGTCAGGCCGAGGTCCTCGCGCAGGAAGTCGACGAGGTGCCGGCGCGGCGCGACCATCACGTCCTGCATGCGGCCGTTGACGACGATGCGAACGGAGCGTGCGTGGTCCATCACGGCACTCACGATGCGGACCTCGTCATGCCGATCAGCAGCCGACGCGCGAGGACGCACGCGAGATGACGCTTGGTCTCGGCGGTGTTGGTCAGGTCGCCCATCGGATCGAGCTCGGCCTTGCGCACCTCGATGGCTTCGTCGATCGATGCCGCGGTCAACGGTCGACCCGTGAGCGACGCCTCGGTGCGGATCGGCCGGAACGGCACCGTGCCGATGCCGAGATACGCGAGCCGTGCCGAAGCGATGCCATCCACACCGCGCCGCAACGCGATCGCGAGACCCACGATCGCGTAGTCGCCGTGGCGGCGCGCGAGTTCGTCGAACGCGAAGACGTCGTCGTCGGTCGCGATCGGCAGCTCGCACGCGACGATCAGTTCGTCGGGCCGCAACGCGGTCGTGTAGAGGTCGACGAAGAACGCCCGCACCGGGATGCGACGCTCTCCCACAGACCCGCGCACGACCACGACGCCGTCGAGGGCCGCGAGGCAGACCGGCCACTCGGCCGCGGGATCGGCGTACGCGATCGAGCCGCCCCACGTGCCGCGGTTGCGGATCGCGCGATGCGCGATGTGCGGTGCGGCCATCGCCAGGAGCGGTGCGTGTTGCGCGACCAACGGTGACTCCTCGATCTCGCGATGCGTGACGAGCGCGCCGATGCGCAGCACGTCGCCGTCGACCGCGATGAAGATCGCCGTCGCGCCGTCCTGACGGAGACG
>CAXTPX010000159.1:0-6573 GCA_964246005.1 uncultured Burkholderiaceae bacterium
GCCGTGGCCAGCGGATGGGCGTCTTCGCCGGCAGCGGCGTCGGCAAGAGCGTGCTGCTGGGAATGATGGCGCGCTACACGAAGGCCGACGTGATCGTCGTCGGGCTGATCGGCGAACGCGGTCGCGAGGTCAAGGAATTCATCGAGCAGATCCTCGGCAGGGACGGCCTCGCCCGTTCGGTCGTGGTGGCCGCGCCGGCCGACACGCCGCCGCTGATGCGGCTGCACGGGGCAGCCTATGCCACGACCATCGCCGAATATTTCCGCGACCAGGGCAAGGACGTGCTGCTGATCATGGATTCGCTGACGCGCTATGCGATGGCGCAGCGCGAGATCGCGCTCGCGATCCACGAGCCGCCGGCCACGAAGGGCTACCCGCCGTCGGTGTTCGCGAAGCTTCCGCAGCTGGTCGAACGCGCCGGCATGGGACCGAAGGCCGGCATCCCCGGCGGCGGCGGGTCGATCACCGCGTTCTACACGGTGCTGACCGAAGGCGACGACCAGCAGGATCCGATCGCGGACGCCGCGCGGGCGATCCTGGACGGCCACATCGTGCTGTCGCGCGACCTCGCCGACGAAGGCCACTACCCGGCCATCGACATCGAGCAGTCGGTCAGCCGCGCGATCCACTCGCTGGTCGACGATCTCACGCTCGACCGCGTGAAGAAGTTCAAGCAGCTCTACGCGCGCTATCGCCGCAATCGCGACCTCGTCAACGTGGGCGCCTACGCGCCCGGGAGCGACGCGGTGCTCGACAAGGCCATCGCGCTCCATCCGCGGATGGAGGCTTTCCTGCAACAGAACATGCGCGAGCGCATCGACTCCGAATCGAGCGCAGCGGATCTCGGAGCGATCGTCGCGTGATCGTCGACCGGACCGATCGATAGCGAGCAACCACATGCCCGAACCCAAACAGCTCACCTTCCTCGAGAAGCTCGCCGCCGACAAGAGCGACGTGCACGCGGTCGCGCTCGCCAAGGCGCGACACGCGCTGCGGGCGGCCGAGGAGCAGCTCGTCCAGCTGCGGCGCTACGAGCGCAGCTACAACGACCAGCTCGGCGAACGCCTCGAGAGCGCGCTGTCGATCGAAGCGTTGCGCGGGCACCACCGCTTCATGCAGAACATCGCGAACGCCGTCCAGCAGCAGGACCTCGAGGTCGCACGGCGGCTGGCCTATGCCAATGCCATGGAGCGCGTCTGGCAGGAGAGCGAACGTCGCCGGCAGGGCTTTCGCGTCATGGCCGACAAGGCGGCGGAGGCCGAACGCCGCGCCGATGCGCGCAAGCAGCAGAAACAGAACGACGAATTCTCCGCCCGCAAGCTCCTGCAGACCAACCTCGGCTTCTGAGCGATCGACGCTCCGACGCCCTACCGGATTTTCCATGAACGTCGCGATCACGAACGCCACCCCGCTTGCGAACCCCACCCGGATCGACCCGACGAGCGGGACGATCCGCGTCGTGCTCGACCCCGACAGCGGCAGCGTCGACACGCCGGTCGCAGCCGAGGCGAAGGCCGGCGACGTCTTCGGCCGCCTGCTGTCGCGCGAGCTGATCGCGGCCGCGGGGATCGCATTCGACAAGGCCGCAGCGGGCCCGCGAGAGGCGAGCGATCCGACGACGCCGGTCGACGCCGCCTCGGCTGCGTCGGCGCTCGCTGCCGCCTCGTCCGCCTCGCCTGCCTCGACTGCCTTGCCTGCCTCGCCTGCCTTGCCTGCCTTGCCTGCCTTGCCTGCCTCGTCCGCATTGCCTGCCTCGTCTGCCTCGTCTGTCTCGTCTGTCCCGGCTGTCACGGCTATCTCGGCTGCCACACTCGTTTCGGCGGTGACGGCCCCCGCGCTCGTTTCGCCTGGCACGGCGAGCCCGGCTGACAAGGCGGCCTCGGTCGGCACGGACGCCACGGCCGTCTCCTCGATCGGCGTGCCCGTCGCCGATGTCGCGGCCATCTCGCCCGACACGGCTCTCCCGGCTACCCCGGCAGCGCCGGCCGTCCCGGGAATCCCGGCGGCGCCGGCGATCCCGGCCGTCCCGGCAGCCCCGACGCTCGTGGCCGCACAAGCCAGCGGGCCCTCGGCCGCGACACCGACGACCGGCCGCAGGATCCCCTTCGGCGTCGGGGTCACCGACCTGCCCGGCGGTGGCGCGGTCGCGACCCGTCCGGTCACGGCCGATGACGAGCCGGCGAACGCTTCGCCCGCGGCTGTCGATGGCGCGCGCGACGCGGCTGCGAGCAACCTCGCCGCCCAGCTCGCCGTGGTGTCGCAATGGGCCGGCCTGGCCCGGCCGCCGGTGTCGACGGCATCCGGAGCCGCCGACAGCCTCGCCATCCAGGACAAGCTCGCGACGGTGCGCGGCGCCTCGACGAACGACGCGCCGCCAGCCGCGTCGCCGCGCCGCGTCGTGGCGTCGGAGGGGGCAACCGACGCGCTGGCGCCCTCGCTCGTCGTCGCGACGCTGGCGGACACGAAGCGTGTCGGCCGCGGCGATCCCGGGACCGCCGAATCGATCGCGTCGATCGGGCCGGGCGCCCGGAAGGACGGGGCGCAGGCACAGCCCGACGCCGTCCTGGCGTCGGCCGATGGGCGCCCGTCGCCGGGAGACTTCCTGACGGGCAGGGTCGACGCATCGAACGCCCCCGCCGTAGAGGCGCCGGGCAACGCGTTCCTGGCCCACATCACGGCCGCCGTGACGAGCGCCGCCGCCGCACAATCCACGGCGAGCGACCCGAGCGCCCCGACCGTCGGCATCCGCGAGCCGGTCGGTACGCCGGCGTGGTCGCGCGAGGTCGGCCAGGCGACGTTGCGTGTGGCTGCCGACGGTCTCCAGACCGCGTCGCTGCAACTCAATCCGGAGCACCTGGGGCCGCTCGACGTGCAGGTCCGCATCGAGAACGGCGTCGCGCATCTCGCATTCAACGCGGCCCATGCCGACACGCGTCAGGCGATCGAAGCTTCCCGACCCGCGCTCGACCAGCTGTTCGCGGGCCAGGGCCTGAAGATCGGCGACTGCGCGGTCGGCGATGCGTCGACGTCGCGCCGCGGCTTCGACGCCGACACCGCGCAGGCGGGCCAGTCGCAACGGGACAGCGACCCGCGTCAGCAGCCCGGCAGGACTGGCCGCGACCCGTCGACCGATACCGGCAGCGTGGCGATCACGACCCGTCTGAAAGCGATCGGAACGGTGGACACGTTCGCCTGACGCCGGCAGCACCGCTTCGTCCGATCGGAGCGGCGCCGGCGACGCGCGTCGACGGCCTTCGCGGCCGCATCGGCGCCCCTGCCGGGTCGGCGGGCGCCGCAGGGGCCACGTGCCGGGGATCGCAGGCGAGCGCCCGGCCACAAGCGACGATCAAGGTCGTTTTCGGCGGTCTGTTCGGCGCATCGTGGACACCGGCCGATTTCCATAATCCTGTTCATCGACGGAAATCTCCGCGGGGACGTATCCGCGGGACGATCCGGCGCACCGCGCACCGTCGACCGCCCTGTCGCGACCGCGCAGGCTTCCGGTGACCCCGGCCCACCCTCTTCATTCGAGCCATGTCCAACGCCGCCGCACTGCCCGCCCAGCCAGTAGTCGCCCCCGCCAAGGGCAAGCACAAGCTCCTCGTCATCCTGGTCGCCGTCTTCGCCCTGCTCGCCGCGGGCGGCGGGGGCGCCGCCTGGTTCTTCCACCAGAAGGCGAGCGCCGACGCGAAGGCCGAGGGCGAGGACGGCAAGCCCGCGAAGAAAGCCGCCGCGTCGAAGCCGCCGGTCTTCAACACGCTCGAGAACTTCACGGTCAACCTCTCGGGTGGCGATCACTTCCTGCAGCTCGGCGTCGTGCTCCAACTGAAGGACGAGGAGACGGTCGAGAAGGTCAAGGTATCGCTGCCGTTGATCCGCAATCGGGTCCTGCTCCTGCTGTCCTCGAAAACCGCCGAGGACCTCGAATCGCCCAAGGGCAAGCAGGCGCTGATCGACGAAATCCTCAAGAGCGCGCGCGAACCGCTGCGCGACGAGGGCGACAACGTACAGGCCGTGCTGCTCGGATCGATGCTGATCCAGTAACGGCCGACGACTTCTTTCCCTTCATCCAGCCCGATCGACCCCATGTCCGAAGCACAGCTGTCGCAGGACGAGATCAACGCACTCCTCGACGGCGTCGAGCCGGATACCGCCGAAGCGCCGGCCTGGGGCTCGCGCAGCGCGCCGTCGGTACGCGGTGCCTCCAACGGGGTCGGCGCGGTCACCGGATCGTTCGACGTCGCGAGCGCGGGACGCTTCAACAACGGCCACCTGCCGACCCTGGTCCTGATCAACGAGCGCTTCGTCGAGCTGTTCGGCAAAGCGCTGTACGCGTTCACCGGCCGCCGCGCCACGATGACCGCCGAGACGCCGACGGTCGCCAAGTACGGAACGTTCCTCGAAGAGCTGTCGATCCCGTCGAGCCTGAACGTCGTGCGCATGGGCCCGTCGTGCGGCAACGCGCTGTTCGTCTTCGACGCGGGGCTGCTGTACTTCGTGATCGACAGCCTCTTCGGCGGGAGCGGCAGCCTGACCGCGAACAAGGCGGGTCGCCAGTTCACGACGACCGAGCAGCGCCTGATCGGTCGCCTGTGCGAGATGGTCTTCGCCGATTACGCGAAGGCCTGGGAGCCGGTCCACCCGATGCAGTTCGCGCTGACGCGCTCGGAATCCGAACCCCGCTTCGTCAACCTCGCCGGTCCCGACGACGCGGTACTGACCTTCGGCTTCGCCGTCGAGTCGGGTACGTCGACCGGCCGTTTCCATATCTGCATGCCACTCGACGGCCTCGATCCGATCCGCGACGTGATCGTGCGGGAAGTCCGCGAGAAGACCGCCGTGTCGGACGTGCGCTGGAGCGAGCGCCTCGCCGCACAGGTCGCGGCCGCCGAGATCGAACTCGTCGCCCACCTCGCGTCGGTGCCGGTGACGTGCCAGGAACTGCTCGAGATGAAGGTCGGCGACGTCGTCGTCCTCGACATCAAGCCGAGCATCGTCGCATGCGCGGACGGTATTCCGGTGCTGCGTTGCCGCTACGGCAACAGGGAAGGCCGCTACGCGATCCGCGTCGAGGAAGTCGTCGTGCCGTCGAGCGGCGCCTGACGCGACCGCCCTGCTTTCCGCCATCGTCCGTCGTCGATCCGATCGTCCAACCGCACTCACGCCCCTTCCGGAGCCCTCATGTCCACCAACACTGAAGCAGTCGACAGCGCCGCCGGCGGTGGCTGGGCCGCAGCGATGAACCAGCCGTCCGGCAACGCCGCGACCGAGCGCCTGCTCGAGAAATTCACGGACGCGCCGGCCGCGCACGGACAACACGCGGCCCGCAACGACATCGAGATGGTGCTCGACATCCCGGTTCAGCTCACCGTCGAGCTCGGTCGCACGCGCATCCCGATCAAGAACATCCTGAGTCTCGCGCAGGGGTCCGTGATCGAACTGGACGGACTCGCCGGGGAACCGCTCGACGTGATGGTCAACGGGTGCTTGATCGCGCAGGGCGAGGTGGTCGTGGTCGGCGAGCGCTTCGGCATCCGCCTGACCGACATCATCACGCCGTCCGAACGCATCCGGAAGCTGAATCGATGACGCGTCGACGCCTCGTCGCGGGCCGCCTGGTTCTCCGGGCGCTCGTGTCCGTCGCGGCGATCACGCTGCCGGTCGCAGAGGCGTGCGCGCAGGTCGTGTCGTCGACGCCCGCCGCCACGACCGCTGCGAACGGCGCACCGTCGCCGTTGTTCGGGCTGATGCAGGGTGTGATCGGGCTCGTCATCGTCATCGGCCTGATCTTCGCCGCCGGCTGGCTGATGAAGAAGGTCGGACCGCGCGCGAGCGCCGGCGGCCTCGTGCAGGTCGTCGGCGGCACCTCGGTCGGACCGCGCGAGAAGGTCGTCGTGGTCCGCTTCAACGGACGCACGCTGCTGCTCGGCGTCGCGCCGGGCCGGGTCTCGCTGCTCGATGCGACGGACACGTCCGACGTCGTCGATGCGAGTGCGTCGGCGAGCGTTCCTTCTCCCACCTTCGTCGATCGCCTGCGCGCTGCCCGGGGCCGCGCATGAGGCGGGACGGCTGGCAGGCGCTCGCGCTCGTCGCGATCGTGGCCCTGCATCCGTCGATCGCGTTCGCGCAGCAGTCGGGCGGACTGTCGGGCGGACTGTCGGGCGGACTGTCGGTTTTGCCGGCGCTGACTTCGACGCCGGTGGCCGGCGGGGGGCAGAGCTACTCGCTGTCGCTGCAACTCCTGATCCTGCTGACGGGGTTGACGTTCCTGCCGGCGATCGTGCTCCTGATGACCGCCTTCACGCGCATCGTCATCGTCCTGTCGCTGCTGCGGCACGCGCTCGGCACGCAGACCTCGCCGCCGAACCAGGTGATGGTCGGCCTCGCACTGTTCCTGACGCTGTTCGTGATGACGCCGGTGGCCGACCGCATCTACGACGAAGCCTACGTCCCGTTCTCGAAACAGCAGATCTCGCAGGAGGAGGCGCTCAAGCGCGCCGAGGGGCCGATTCGCGGCTTCATGCAGAGGCAGACGCGCGAGCCCGACGTCGCGCTGTTCATGAAGCTCGCCAA
>CAXTPX010000160.1:0-6549 GCA_964246005.1 uncultured Burkholderiaceae bacterium
AACCTCTTCCTCGCCGCGTTCCTGCCGGCGCGCTTCGCCTTCCAGATCCAGTCGGTCGCGGCCGCGTGGCAGGTCTTCGGGATCCGGCACGCGCCGCTCGATCTCGGCTTCGTCGGACTGGCCGCGTTCCTTCCCACGTTCGTGCTCGCGCTGTTCGCCGGGTACGTCGCCGACCGCCACGATCGCAAGACCATCGCCCTCTGTGCAGCGATCGGCGACATGGCGTCGTCGCTCGCGTTCCTCGCGCTGGCGCTGTCGCACACGCAGTCGGTGCCGGCGTATCTCGGCGTCGTGCTCGGCATGGGGATCGTCCGCGCGTTCGGCAGCCCCGCAGAAGGCACGTTGCTGGTCTCGATCGTGCCGTCCGGGCGTTACCTGGGCGCTTCGGCGCGCTACTCGGCGCTGCGTCAGCTCGTCGTGATCGGCGGACCGGCGACAGGCGGTGCGCTGATCGCGGTCGGCGCGGCTGCAGCGTTCTCGGTCGCTGCCGCGATCTCGGCGATCTCGGTGATCGCGTTCGCGCTCCTCATCGTCGAGCGCCCTGCACACGACGGCCAGGCGCCGACCCTGCGCGACGCCCTCGACGGCGTCCGTTTCATCTTCGCCCGGCAAACGCTCTTGGGCGCCCTGTCGCTCGATCTCGTCGCGGTGTTGTTCGGCGGCGCCACCGCGTTGCTGCCGGTCTTCGCGACCGACATCCTGCAATGGGGTCCGGTGGGGCTCGGTGCGCTGCGCAGTGCGCCTGCGGTCGGCGCCGCGGCGACGGGCTTCGTGCTCGCGCGCCATCCGATCCGGCGGCACATCGGGCGCACGCTGTTGATCGCGGTCGCGGGCTTCGGCCTCGCGACCATCGTGTTCGGCCTGTCGCGGTCCGCATGGCTGTCGCTGATCGCGCTGGTCTGCATCGGCGGCACCGACATGGTCAGCATGGTGATCCGCGACGGGCTGACGCAACTCAACACGCCGGACGCGATGCGCGGTCGCGTCAACGCGGCCGAAGACGTCTTCATCGGTGCGTCGAACGAGCTCGGGGCCTTCGAGTCGGGGACGCTCGCGGGCGCGATCGGTGCGGTGCCGGCGGTCGTCGCCGGCGGCATCGCGACGCTTGCGGTCATCCTCTTGTGGGCGCGCTTCTTCCCGCTGCTGCTCCGGGCCGATCGCTACGTGGACGATTGACGGGCTGTCGCCGCGCCATCAGCCGTCGACCGCGACCCACGACGCCTTCATCGCCGCATCGGCCTTCTCCATCGCGACCCGCAACTGCTCGAGCCAGTCGCCGTCGTAGGGATTGCCGTTCAACACTTCGCGGCACGCGTTCATGAAACGCTCGTGCTCGAGGCCCGCGATGCGGGTCAGCTCGGTCGTCGTCTCGCTCATCTTCAATCGCATCGTTCTTTCCTGCCGTCCCGGGGAGCCGCACGATACGTCGAGCCGGCCAGCGCCGGCGTCATCCTTCGTCGGGTTCGAACACGCGTTCAGTCGTCGTCGGTCGATACGTTGGAGACGTGACGCGTCTTGCCCTGGAGGCTCTCGATCGCGGTCCGCTTGACGTCGCTGTGCGCGTAGATCTGCTCGATGAAATTCTTGTGAGCGTCTTCGTAGAGTTCGATCGTCGGGACGATGGAGACGAACGTCGCCTCCCCGGACGTCCAGGCGGCCAGACCACGCGACAGGCTGCGGCGCAGCTCCTCGTATTCGCGACGCGCGACGAACAAGGGTTCGAATTCGCGTTCGACGGCAGGTGGAGTTTTCATCGCATCGATCTCGTGAAGGGTGAGCGGCCGGACGATCGCTTCGGACCGGCCCCGGGGGAACAACGCCGCATTCCCGGGGCGGCGGGAAGGATACTCGAATTAGTGTCCTGTCCCGCTGATACATGCCATAAGACGCCTCGCAACGGCGATGAGCGCAAGGCGCATGAGGCGCTCGATAGCCCCGCCATCGGGCGGGTCGTGCAACGCGGCGATCGCCCCCGCATTTCATCACTGCGGAGTCGCGGCCGCGACCGGCGCGTGAACCGGGTGCCAGCAGGCGAGCAGGCCGCCTCCATCGTCGACGAGTCGCGGGCGCTCGGCGCGGCACCGGGAGGTCGCGCCGTCGCAACGCGGCGCGAACGCGCAACCGGTCTGCACGACCGCGAGGTCCGGCGGTGCCCCGCGGATCGTCGCCAGCGGCCGGCCACGGTCGGCCGTCGTGACGACCGAGGCGAGCAGTCCCGCGCTGTAGTGATGCCGCGGTCGCGACACGATGGCCCCGGCGCTGTCGTCCTCGACGATGCGTCCGGCGTACATCACGGCGATGCGGTCCGCGACCTCAACGGCAGCGCCGATGTCATGCGTGACGAAGACCATCGCCATGCCGGTCTCGACCTGCAGTTCACGCAGCAGCAACAGGATCTGGATCTGCACCGACGCGTCGAGCGCGGTGGTCGGTTCGTCGGCCAGCAACAGGCGTGGTTCGCAAGCGAGCGCGAGCGCGATCATCGCGCGTTGCCGCATGCCGCCCGACAACTCGTGCGGATAGGCCTTCGCCCGCCGGGCAGCCTGCGGGATGCCGACGCGATCGAGCATGCGCAACGCGCGCTTGCGGGCGGTCGTGCGATCGACACGCTCGTGAGCGCGGATCGACTCGACGATCTGGTCCCCGATCGTGTGCACGGGATCGAAGGCCATGCCCGGTTCCTGGAAGATCATCGACACGACGCCGCCGCGATAGCGACGCAGCGTCTCACCGCCCATCGCCAGTACGTCGGCGCCGTCGACGTGGATCGTGCCGCCGATCGACGCGGTCCCGGGGCGGTAGAGACGCAGCAACGCACGCAGGGTCACGCTCTTTCCCGAGCCCGACTCGCCGAGCAGCCCGAGCACCTCGCCCTGGGCCAGATCGAAGCTCACCCCGGCGATGGCCGTCGTCGGCCGCGAACCGTCGAAGCGCACGACGAGGTCCCGCACCATGAGCAGCGATGCCGATGCGCTCGTCAAGTCCGCTCCCGTCCGGACACTGTCGATCCTTGCGCCCGCTGGAGCAGATCAAGGCGTCTTCCTAGTCCTCGCCGGGTCGCACGCCGGTCCGGACCGAACACCCGGCCCGTATCGTTGCGCCTCCCAAAACCGCCGCATTCGATGCGGCAACGAGGAGGCACCCATGAAACGCAATCTCTCGACGCTGGCCGTCGGCTTCCTGACGGCTGCGGTCGGCTCGCTCGCCGTCGCACAGACGACGTCGACGACCACCGACCATCCGACCCCGATCGGTACGTCGCAGCAGACCGCCGATCAGGCCAACCGCAAGGCGATCCAGGAAGGTGGCACGGCAACCGTCGTAAGGACCGGTCCGTCGGCGGCCGATCACTTGAAGAAAGCCACTTCCGCCGCCGGTGACAAGGCCGCGAGCGCAACGAAGTCCGTGAACGCAAAGACGAAGGCTGCCACCACCGACGACGGTACGGCAGTGACGAGTACCACGAGCCCCAAGCCCTGAACGGCTGCGCGTTCGAACGAACCATCCCAAGGAGATCCAGATGACCATGACCACCGATTCCAGCACCACCTCCGGCAACGGCCGCCTCGTGACGGGCCTGTTCCGTGACCGGCAAAGCGCCGAGGCCGCCTACACGTCGGCCGCCGACCGCGGCTACGATCCGGACGACGTCAATCTCGTGATGTCGGACGAGACGCGCGAGAAGCACTTCACCGGCACCACGGCCGGCAAGGAAACCGAACTCGGCAACAAGGCGGCCAAGGGCGCCGGTGTCGGCGGCACCATCGGCGGCACGATCGGGGCGGTTGCCGCGGCGATCGCGGCGATCGGCACGTCGGTGGCGCTGCCGGGGCTCGGACTCGTGATCGCCGGGCCGCTGGCAGCAGCCATCGCCGGGGCGGGCGCAGGTGCTGCGGGTGGCGGCCTGATCGGCGCACTGGTCGGCATGGGCATGCCCGAAGAGCGCGTCAAGGACTACGAAGAAGGCGTCAGGAACGGCGGCATCATGATGGGCGTGCACGCGAAGAGCGACGAGGACGCGGCGCACTTCGAGAACAACTGGCGCACCAGCGGCGGCGAGAAGGTCTACCGCTGATCGACCGGTTCGTCGACCAGGAAGCGCGCTACGGCATGGACTGCGTAGCGCGTTTTTCTTGTTGCCGACGGCGCCGTTCAAGCGGCCGCCAACGCATCGGGATGCCCCGAACGCGGATCGTCGCGGTGGCACGCGGCCCAGTGCGCGTCGGTCGTTTCGCGCAGTCGCGGCATCGTGGTCGCGCACACCGCAGCAGCGTGCGGGCAGCGCTCGCGAAAGCGACAACCGTCCGGCGGGTCGATCGGGTTCGGCGGATCACCGTCGAGGGAAGGCCGCAGCGTCCGCCTCGACGGGTCCATCGACGGCACTGCCGCCAGCAACGCCTGCGTGTAAGGATGACGGGTGCGGCGATAGAGCGCATCGACCGGCGCCATCTCCACGACCTGGCCCGAGTACATCACGATCACGCGATCGGCGATGTAGTGGACGACCTGCAGGTCGTGCGAGATGAAGAGATAGGTCAGCTGTTCTTCGCGCTTCAAGGCCTGCAGCAGATTCAGCACTTGCGCCTGCACGGACTTGTCGAGCGCGGCGACGGCCTCGTCGAGGATCAGCATGCGCGGCGCGAACGCGAGTGCGCGCGCGATGTTGACGCGCTGGCGTTGCCCGCCGGACAACTCGTGCGGATAGCGCGGCGCGAAGGTTTCGGGCTCGAGGCCGACGCGCGCGAGCAACGACCGCGCGCGGTCCCTGGCGACGCGCCTCGACAGGCCGTGGACCCGTGGTCCGAACGCGACGGCCTCCTCGACCGTCAGCCGCGGATTCAGCGACGCGTACGAGTCCTGGAACACCATCTGCAGATCGCGACGATAGTCCTTCCGCGCCGCTCCTCGCCGGCTCGCGACGTCCTCGCCGTCGAACAGCAGCTCGCCACTCTCGGCTTCGATCAGCCGCGCGATCAGGCGGGCGGTCGTCGACTTGCCGCATCCCGATTCGCCGACCACGCCGACGGTCTCGCCGCGCGCGACCGTGAACGAGACGTCATCGACGGCATGCACGTGCTGGCGCTTCGTCCCGAAGACGCCCCCGCCGACCGCGAAGCGCTTTCGCAGATGGCGAACGACGAGCAGCGCGTCGCGCCCGGTCATTGCTTCACGCCCATCGCCGACCGCACGCTGTCGGCGAGCAGGTTGAACGCGATCGACGTCATGAAGATCATCAGGCCCGGCAGCGCGGCGACGAGCGGATTGCGATAGATCGCGGAGCGCAGCGTGTTCAGCATCAGGCCCCACTCGGGTTCCGGCGGCTTGACGCCGAGGCCGAGGAACGAAAGCCCCGAGCCGAGGATGAGGCTGACGCTGATCAGACCCGTCGCATAGACGAACACCGGACCGAGCACGTTCCGCAGCACGTGGACGCGGATGATCGACAGGGCGCCCGCACCGCTCATGCGGGCCGCATCGACGTAGTCGAGTCGACGGACCTGCGTCGTCACGCTCTCGGCGATGCGCACGACCTGCGGCACGAAGACGAGCGTCAGCGCGATCAACGTGTTGTTCATGCCCGGACCCAGGGCGCCTGCCACGGCCACCGCGAGCAGCACCGACGGGAACGCGTAGAACACGTCGAGTGTGCGCATGATCGCCATGTTGATCCAGCCGCCCACGTAGCCGGCGAAGAGGCCGATCGACGTGCCGATGAAGAACGCGAAGACGACCGGCATCACGCCGAGCAGCAGCGACAGACGGCCGCCGTACATCAGGCGCGCGATCATGTCGCGACCGAGTTCGTCGGTGCCGAGCCGGTGGTTCTCGCTGCCGATCGGCAGCAGCCGGCGGATCATGCTGGCCTTGTACGGATCGTCCGGCGAAAGCCAAGGCGCGAGGAGCGCGGCACCGATGATCAGCACGAGCAACGTGCCGCTCGCGACGGCGATCGGATCGCGCGCGAGCCGCCGGCCGATGCCCGTGCGACGCAACCCTGTCGTTGCCGCGGGTGCCGCATCGGGCAGCGCCTCGATCGTCATCGTCATGACGCGCTCAGGCGCGCGCCATGCGCGGATCGATCAGCGGCTGGACGATGTCGACTGCCAGGTTGAGCACGACGAAGAACAGGCACAGCACGAGGATGGTTCCCTGCAGCAGCGGGATGTCGCGCTGGAAGATCGCGGTGTTGAGCAGGAAGCCCGTGCCCGGCCAGGCGAACACGGTCTCGACGAGGATCGAGCCGCCCATCAGGTAGCCGACCTGCAGGCCCGCGACCGCGAGCACGGTCGGCGCCGCGTTCTTCGCGACGTGACGGAACACCGCCGTGCTGCCGAGCCCGCGAGCGCGCAACGCGATGACGAACTCCTGAGCGAGCGTTTCGGCGAACAACGCGCGGACCGTGCGCGTGATGATGCCCATCGGGATCACGCACAAGGTGGCTGCGGGCAGCACCAGATGGCGCAGGTGCTCGGCGTCCCACAGCCACTCGGCCGAGCTACCGGGACCGGCGCCCATCGCCGGCAGCCAGCCGAGCTCGACCGAGAAGAC